>CAZBSL010000206.1:0-1745 GCA_964494265.1 uncultured Bacteroidales bacterium | reverse complement strand
GTAGTTCCGGCAACAGGAGTTACAATATTTCTGTCGGTTCCTATTAATGAATTAATTAATGAGGATTTACCGACATTTGGCCGGCCTACAACTGCAAACTTAGGCAAATCAGGTACTTCCTCTTGCTCGATTTGCGAAAATTCCTTAACAACATCATCTAATAGTTCGCCCGTACCACTTCCTGTTATTGACGAAACACAATAAACATCTCCAAGTCCCAGGCCGTAAAATTCGGAGGCATCAGCAATTCTTGCCGAATTATCAACTTTGTTGACAACCAAAAAAACTTTTCTGCCACTCTTTCGAAGCATATTGGCAACATCTTCATCAAGAGCTGAAAGACCCTCTTTGACATCAACAATAAAAACAATTACATTGGCTTCTTCGATGGCAAGAATAACCTGTTTTCTGATTTCTTCTTCAAAAACATCATCAGAACCAACAACATAGCCACCTGTATCAATAATTGAAAAATCGACTCCGTTCCAATCGGATATGCCGTAATGCCGGTCGCGTGTAACACCGCTCGTTTCTTCAACAATGGCCTGACGTGATTTTGTTAATCTATTGAAAAATGTCGATTTCCCAACATTCGGTCTTCCAACAATTGCTAATATATTTCCCATAGTATTTTTTCAGTAAAATTACTCAATATAACCGAATCTTTTTAATTGATTTTCTTTATTTCTCCAATCTTTCAGTACTTTGACGCTCAATTCGAGAAAAACTTTTTTATCGACAAATTCTTCAATATCCAAACGTGCTTCCGTTCCAACTTTTTTAATTGGATTTCCTTTATGCCCGATTATTATGGCTTTCTGAGATTCACGGCTAACATAAATTGTTGATTTAATTTTTATTAAGCTTTCGGTCTCTTTATATTCTTCAATTTTTATTTCTACCGAATATGGTATTTCTTTTTGATAATTTACAAGGATTTTTTCACGAATTATTTCAGAAACAAAAAAACGAACTGTTTTATCGGTTAATTCATCTTTTGGGAAAAATGGCTCGGCTTCAGGAAGGTTTTCAATAATCTTTTCAAGCACACTTTCCAAATTAAATTTTTCAAGAGCTGATACAGGAATTATTTCTGCATTTTTGAGTTTTGATTTCCAGTATTCAATTTTTTCTACAACTTTTCTTTGATTGGAAAGGTCGATTTTATTTATCAAAAGTATTACGGGAATATTTGAATCAATGAGTTTTTTTATAATTTCTTCATTTTCAAAATGTTCGTTTATATCTGTAACGAAAAGTATTTCATCGGCATCAATAAATGCGCTATCAACAAATTTCATCATTGATTCCTGTAATTTATATTTTGGATCAATTATGCCCGGTGTATCGGAATAAACAATCTGAAAATCATCACCGTTTACAATCCCCATAATTCTGTGCCTGGTGGTTTGTGCTTTTGAAGTAATTATGGAAAGTTTTTCGCCAACCAAGGCATTCATGATTGTTGATTTCCCGACATTTGGATTACCAATAATGTTTACAAAGCCTGCTTTATGCATCATAAAAAAGTAAATTTTCAAAATAAATTTGGTTTGCAAAGAAACAAAATATATCTTTGCACCCTCAAAATAAAAAGAAATATAGTTATGTGCGATACATTAGATAAAAGCTTATATCGCTCTAAACAAAGCGTTCATTGAAGAAATTGGAGAATTAATTCAAGATATATTTCAGGGTGGAGCAGTGGTAGCTTGGGCATACGCCAGGTCGTTGGTTCATCTAAA
>CAZBSL010000205.1:0-5498 GCA_964494265.1 uncultured Bacteroidales bacterium | reverse complement strand
CTTTATTACATTAATTTATCCCTTGAATCACCAACCACCTTTTGTCTATTAAGCCGTTTTTCCTAATATTTTCTTTTATTTCTTATCTGCTTATATTTCTCATGCAAACTATTTTTTGCAAGTTGTATTTACTCAACCCTTACCGATTTTTTCTTATCTCCATTGCAAGTTGTGGAACCTTTTTCGAAAATATAAGAAGCAACAACTTCGTAAGTTCCTGTCGATTGATAAGTGTGATCAATCTTCAAACCATCTGATTTTATAGAGTGTCCGTCACCAAAATTCCAGGAAATTTCATTCTTGAGTTTGAAATCTCCGCTGCTTTCATCTTTGAATTCAAAATGAATTAGTTTAGAATTCGTTGTATCAGTTTCATAATGAATAGAAAGCATAATAGCTTCAATCGAGTAATCAATTATATCATCTGTAATTTTTTTACAGGATAAAGATGAAATTATAGAAATAAAAATTATTAAAACTAAAATGTGAAAAAAATGAGGGTTTTTACTAAAATATTTTTTTAATGTTCTTAGTGAGTTTTTATTAATCATTTTTTGTAAGTATTGTTATAAAATAATTGACTTTTTTACTTCTTCAAGCTTAGCTTTTGCTTCCTGAGCCGCTTTATAGTTACTATCTGCATCTATCCAAATTTCATTTGCTCTTTCCAAATATTCATATGCTTTTTCTTGTTTTCCGAGATCTAAATATAAGAGGCCAAGCTCATAATTGTTTTTTGGATTATATGAAAAATCATCAAAGTATATCATTAAATTTTCTTCAGCCTCTCTAAATTTATTAAGATTTCTATAGCATTTACCTATTTGAAAATAGAACTCTTTTTCGTTTGGCGAAATTTCAAGTCCTTTTTGATAGTTTTCAATTGCCAGTTCATATTCGCCTTTTAGTTCATGAATCAGGGCTTGTGCCGAATATATTGCCGGTTGCAGATTGCCTTGTCCGAGACTATTAATTAATTGCTGGGCTTTAATGATAGATGCTTCAGCCTTTTCAATTTCTTCCAGCTCAATATATGAAAATAAATACCCAAAATAAACGAGGTCATCAAGAGGCGGTTCAAATTCTTTTTCAAGTTCATTTAGAATTTGAAAGGCTTGCTCTTTTTTTCCTGAAATTACATATTTGTTTACATCAAAAACTATTTGAGCCAATGAATTTAAAGGTGTTCGGAATTTCTCATTTTCCTTTTGTTTAAGCTCCATATATTTAATCGACTCCTCAATTCGACCTCTAAAAGTATAATAAGTCTCAAGTTTAGAATAAACTCTCATTGAATCTTGAGGTGTTTTACATTTTTCTAATGCATTTAGGGTTTGACTTAATGCCTCAATGAAATTACCTGATTTTATTTCGACGTTCACCAAGTTTATTAATAATGTAACTTTTTCGGTTTCTAATAAAAGTGCTTTTTCGAAATAAAACTTAGCTTTTTTATTATCACCCATCTCAAAATATAGGTTGCCAATATTTCTATATGATTTATAGTCTTTTGGATATTGTTTTTCATATTGTTGATAATAATTTAGGGCTTCATCAAAATTTCCTACTTTTAAATAAAAATCTCCAATGTTTTCTAAATAATTATATTGTTCAGGGTCAAGTTCTAAAATTGTTTTATATTCTTCAATTGCTTCCGGAATTTGGTTGTTCAAATAATACCTTATTGCAAGGACTTTATGTCCGTTAATATCATTTGGGAAAAGTTCGACCCACATTTTTACAACTGAGAGGGCTTTTTCAGGTTCCGATTCAATTATATAATAAAAATTCTTTGCAGCAAACTGATATGTTTCAGGTAGTTTATATAATTGCTGCATTATTTTTTTCAATGATTGCTTTGCTTTTTCTATCTGGTTTGTATTAAAATATGATTCAGCTGAAATTAAATGAGCAATTGTAAAATTCTGATCATCTTCAATTGCTTTTTCAAAATACTTAATTCCTTCCAACCAATTGTTATAGAATGTTGTTTTACAAAGCCCTTTAGTATAGTTTTTTAAAGCACTTAATGAATTAGTAAATATTTCCGAAATAGGTAGATCATTAGTTTCACCTGTAGGAGATTCAGGAACTTTTAAATCAATTTTTATTTGTTTGGTAATATTATCAATAAGTGTGAAAATATTTGCTCCCGTAAAATTATTTTCAGAAATTAGTGTTCCGTTTTTTGCATTAAAAAGATTTAACTTAACAGAATACTCATTATTAATTATTTTAAATGAGCCTGTTATAAAGGTGTTTAAATGAAAATAATTAGTAATCTTTTTTTCCAGAACAAATGGGATTCCCAAGCCATCAGAGAAACCATATTCATCTAATTTATAATAAAATTCAGTGGCTGGAAGAGCTTGCATGAAAATATCTTGCGATAGATCATAACTAATCATAGTTGTGATACCGTATTGTAGCCAGTTAAGTGTAGTGTCTTGTGAATCGTTTTCAAAGAAAAAGATTGCAATCTTTTTTCTAAATTCATTTTTTACGATTATTCTCTCAATTTTTTCTCCATCTTCGTTTTCAATTGTCAGGGCTTTGGTTGCCGCTCCCAAATCTTTTCCTTTGAAGATAAAAATAAGTAATAAAATACTGAAAATAATATTTACAGGTAAACCGATTTTTTCAGCTATGGCCCATTTTTGTCTGTTTTTTTGAGCATGAAAATATGATAATAAAAATACTGTTGGTATTAAAGAGAGCAAAGCAATCCATGCAAAATCAACAAGATGAGGTGAAAGCAGTAATGATGATACAATTGTTGAAATAATATATATTATTACTAATGAACTTAGGATGTAAGCACCTAAAATATGAATTACTTTTCTATTCCATAAATCGATAAAAAAAGGTGAGTTTTGTGTTACTTCTTCGGAGGAAGTATTTTCAGTTGTAATTTTATATATTTCAAGGCTTCCATTAACACCTTTTAACTCTTTTTTTCCAATTGAAATTGTATGAATATCTTCTTTATTTCTAATCTGATTCCTGACATCTTCCGAAATACAAATTCCATTTGGCGGTGCTAAGGGTTCAATTCGGGCAGCCGTATTAACTGCCGAACCAAAAACATCTCCTTCCTCAAATATTACATCTCCAATATGAATTCCGGCACGGATAGTCAATTCTTCATCTTTAAGACGCGTTTGTGTTTCAACGGCAAATCTAACTGCTTGAGTGGCACTATTAAACATAATCAATAAACCATCACCAATTTCTTTTACAACTTCTCCGCCATGAGCTTTAACTATTGGAAAAAGAATTTCACGTTGCTGTTGTAAAAGTAGCATCGTGTTTTGCTCATTTTCCTCCATCCGCTTTGTATATCCAACAATATCAGTAAAAACTATTGCTGCGAGCTTATGATTTTTTGTATTCATAGTTTAATTAAATTTAAAATAAGCAATAAAACCTGACAATAATAACTAATTTAATTGTTTTGCTAATTTTTCAAATAATAAATTTTTGTCAATTGGCTTTTTAATAAAATCGTTGCAACCGGCGTCAACACTTTGATTTTTGTTGTTTAATTTCGTAAAGGCAGTTTGGGCAATAATCGGTAAATCGAAATTATTTTTTTTAATTTGCTTGGTTGCCTCATAACCATCCATTTCTGGCATTTGTATATCCATCAACACCAAATTAATATCAGGATTTGAAAGGCAAATTCTCACAGCTTCCTTACCATTATGTGCCCGAATAATGTTCATGCCGATTTTTTTAAATATGGATTCCAAATAAAAAAAGCTTGATGAATCATCCTCGGCAATAAGGATGGTTGCATTTTTTAATTTAGTTGCATTTTGTTTAAAATTGTTTTCATTTTGTTTTTTCGGGTCATCATCAACGATATTAAAAGGCATAGTAAAATAAAATGTTGTTCCCTTTCCTTCTATTGATTCAAACCAAATATTTCCACCAAGAAGCTCGGTGAGTTTTTTTGAAATTGAAAGTCCAATTCCTGCTCCGTCATATCTGCGTGTGTGTGAGTCATCTGCTTGACGAAAAATATCAAAAATGATCTTTTGTTTATCTTTATTGATTCCAATACCGGTATCTTTAACATAGAATTTTAAAGTTTGTGCACCTTTAGGATTTTTTTCAAAAGTATAGCCATACTCAATATAACCATCTTCGGTGAATTTTAAGGAATTTTTAATTAAATTGATAAGTATTTGTTTTAACTTAATTGAATCAGTGTAAACAAGCAAATTTTCTTTGGTAACAAAGGGGTTTAAATAAATCTCAATATCTTGTTTATTAATTTTTTCTCTCTCAGCTTTCATTATTTCATGAATTTCTTCCATTAAAGGTAGTATTTTATGATTTTTTCTAACAAATTTCATTTCTCCACTTTCAATTAAAGAAATATTAAAAACATCTTCAACTATGCCAAGCAAATGATTACCACTAAAATTTATAGTTTTAACATAATCAACAACATCCTCAATTGGCGTAAAACTATCAATTAATTCGGAAAAACCTATAACGGCGTTTAAAGGAGTGCGTAATTCATGCGACATAGTTGACAAAAATACTGATTTTAACCTGTCAGATTCTTTTGATTGTGCAAGTGCTTTTTTTAAATCTTGTTCTGCTTTTTTACGTTCAATTGAAATGCTTATTTGATGTGAAATAATTTCAAGTATATCCATATCATTTTTATTATAAGCATTTTCATTTTCATAGTTTTGCACAACTAAAACACCTATGATTTTCCCTTTAGTTTTTAATGGAACCCCAAGCCAAATTTTTGAGTCGGACCCAAATGTTTTTATTTCGCCTGATTGTTCCAATTCTGTAAGTATATTTTTTGTGGCTAAGAGTGGTTTTTTAGTTTTTATAACATATGAAGTTAGAGTTTTTCCGGCTGGAAAGGAAGTAAATTTGTCTTTTTGATCAACCATGTACGGAAGAATGATTGTATCAGTTTTTTTGTCATATAATGCTACGAAAAAATTTGTTGTGTCTATGATCTTTGAAAGTTGATTTTTTATAAAATAAAGAAATTCATCAAGATCATCTGTCGTAATAACTGCATTGGTGATTTTATTGAGAATTTCTTGTATTTGCTCGGAGCGTTTACGCTCAGTAATGTCTATTACAGAAACTATTCCTGCAATTTTTCCTTTAAATAATATTGAGTCACTTGTCAGATCAACCCATTTAGTGATTCCACTTTTTGATATAATTTTAATCTCGTAATGTTTTTCTGGATTCATACCTTTTAGACGATCTAAACCTCTGTTTTTCACCAATTGTCTGTGATCGGGATGAACAATATCCCAAAAGCTCATTGATAATAATTCTTTTTCATCATATCCCGCAATCGTTGCTGATGCCGGATTTGCATACAAAAAATTCTGCTCCCGGAACAACAATATTCCTGTAGGAGAAGATTCGGCAAGGGTTTTGAATTGCTCTTCACTTTCGTGTAAAGATTCTGTTGCCAAATCCCTTTGCTTTTCAATATCAATATTATG
>CAZBSL010000204.1:3471-5548 GCA_964494265.1 uncultured Bacteroidales bacterium | reverse complement strand
GAAAAACACGGATTATCATATAATATAGAATCAAATTACACAACCTATTCCGACATAGGTGTTTTTAATATTTATCTTGGAACTGAAAAAGAATTTCTTGAAAAATCAATTTCGCTCGTTATTAAAGAACTTAAAAAGCTTCAAGAAAAAAAATTAGGCATTATGCAATTGCACATTGCCAAACAACAATTTATCGGGCAACTTGCCATTTCTTATGAATCGAAATTAAATGAATTGCTTTCAATCGGAAAGAGTTATTTATCAAACAATAAAATTGACTCCCTCAAACAAATAAATCAAAGAATTGAAAAAATTACAGATGTAACTTTACTCGAAATTGCTAACAAAATATTTGATAAAGATCAGCTGAGTACTTTGATTTATTATACAAAATAAATATTTTCACTTTTTTGGCATATGTAAAATTTTGTGTATATTGCACAGAATTAACTCATATATTATGAAAAAAATAATTATTGTTTTATTTTGTTTGTTTTTAATATCATGTAGTAGTACGAAATTGATGACCGAAAGTAACACAAAATTAATAGCTGAAAACAAATCACTTAAAGAAAAACTTTCAAAATCAAAAGAACAAATTGATAAATTTGAGAAATCACCGGAGTTTACTTTTTCTCAATATCTTAAAGAGATCAAAAGCTTTAATAACGGTAAAAACATAGTTCATAAAAATAAATTAATATCAATATCAAAAGATTTTATTAAAAAACATCCTGAAAATAAGTATGCATGGATAGCCAAATTTTTAATTGCGGAAAATGAAGCAAGTCTTAAAGAAAATTTTCCTAATTACGATAATAATGGAGAAAGCAACCAAAATGATTTGGAAGCTAAACTTAGCATGGAAGAATTAAAAAGCAAGGCTAATTATGAAGGAAACCAAGCAATAAGAAAAAAACTTTTAGACCCGATAAGCATAATTCCTGAAGGTGATTTTCTATTTATTTTTAAACTTGTTACAGTAACGAATAAAATACAAGGTGTTGATCTTGAATTTGAGCTTTTAAATTTGAGTGGAGAATTTGTCAAAAATTTTTGGCTTCAAGCCGAATTACATGATAAACAAGGCGAATTTTTAAAAGCGCAAGAGATACTTGTTATGGAGAATATTGAAAATGATCAAATTGCCAAAGTGAAAGGAATTTGGGAAAGTGTTGATGCTTATAATATTGGTTTTGTAAAAATTAAAACCTACATTATTGAAACAAGCACAAATAGGAATTTTCAAGAAACTCAGAAAATATTAATACAACCAAATATTTTCGACATCGTAGTTACTTTCTAAAACATCACATTTTTAAATAATTTCACAACTCAATAATTTTAACTTCCTGCGTTAATTTAAAAATGATGATTTATTTATGTTATTAACAATATATTATAATGATAAATAGAAAAATATTAGAATACTCAGAATCACACACTACGAAAGAACCGGAATTATTAAGAAAACTTTATCGAGAAACTAACTTAAAAGTTATTATGCCAAGAATGTTATCAGGCCATTCACAAGGAGTTTTACTCAAAACATTTAGTTGGATGATAAGGCCAAAATATATTCTTGAAATAGGTACTTTCACCGGATATTCTGCAATTTGCCTTGCAGATGGATTGGCTGATAATGGGAAATTAATAACAATCGAAAAAAATCCTGAAGTAGAAGATATTGCAAAACGATATTTTGCAGATTCCGGACATAGCGAAAAAATTGATTTCCGTATCGGAGATGCAAAGAAAATAATTCCTGATCTAACACATGTTTTTGATCTTATTTTTATTGATGCCGACAAAGAAAATTACTTGAATTATTACGATCTGACGATTGAAAAACTTCGTAAGGGAGGTGTAATTATTGCTGACAATACACTTTGGGAAACAAAGGTTTTACAAAGCCCAAATCCAAATGATAAAGAAACCATCGGAATACAAAAATTCAATGATTTTGTGCAAGCTGACAAAAGGGTTGAAAATATTCTACTCCCAATTCGCGATGGATTGACAATCATCAGAAAGTTGTGATTGGGTTTCGTGTTTGGAGTTACGGGTTTTCAAGTTC
>CAZBSL010000204.1:1470-3371 GCA_964494265.1 uncultured Bacteroidales bacterium | reverse complement strand
AATTTTATTGATTTTCTTGAAATAGCTTAGGACTTTTTTCTAATTCACCTTAAACTTAAACTCAATTTTTGCAAGATCCTTGTTTGCTTTAACAATTTTCTCTTTTAGCTCAAGTTTAAAATCAACAACTTTTTGTCTTATAGCTTCATCCTCTATTGCAAGGATTTGAGATGCAAGGATTGCTGCATTTTTTGCAGCATTTAATCCAACTGTTGCAACCGGAACCCCGGGAGGCATTTGCAAAATAGAAAGTATTGAGTCCCATCCGTCGAGGCTTGCTTTTATTGGAACTCCGATCACAGGTAAATGGGTCATAGCGGCAATAACACCAGGTAAGTGTGCCGCCATTCCGGCAGCCGCAATTATTATTTTTATCCCTTTTTTGTGTGCACTTCTGGCAAATTCTTCTACCTTTTCCGGCGTACGATGTGCTGATAAAGCATTGATTTCAAAAGGAATTTCCATTTCATCGAAAAACTTTGCAGCACTCTCCATCACAGGCATATCCGATGTGCTTCCCATTATTATACTAACTGTTGCTTTCATGTTTCATATTATTTTGAAGGCAAAAATAAGGAAATTGTTTCTTAATTTTAGCATTTTCAAAATCGAACTAATTATTATTTTTCAGAAAGTGCTTTATTATATAAATGTTTAATTGCAGGAAAATTTATTAACATTTAGTTTTCATAAAAATACTATTTTCGCAAAAAAGGATTTTCCTGAGGAATTTTCAATGATCTTTCCGAAAGAACAAATATCCTTGTTGAAATAATTTTGAAAAATATGAAAAAAATTAAAGTAAAAGATTTAGAGTTTTCTGTTTCTATCACCGCTAAGGAAATTGATAAAGCAGCCCAAAAAGTTGCTGATGAAATTAATCATGACTTAAAAGGCAAAACACCTTTATTTCTTGTAATCTTAAACGGTGCTTTTATGTTTGCTGCCGATCTTTTTAAAAAGATCAACATAGAATGTGAAGTTTCATTTGTAAAACTTTCATCTTATGTTGGAACCAAAACAACCTCCACAGTCAGAGAATTGATTGGGCTTGATGAAGTTTTGAAAGATCGTTATGTTGTTATAGTTGAAGATATTATTGATACCGGAATTACAATGGAAAACACTATTCAGAAACTTAAACATCTTGAAGCAGCAGATGTACGAATAGCAACTTTGCTATTCAAACCCGATGCATTTCAAAAAGATTACCCGATTGATTATATAGGTATGGAAATTCCAAATGAATTTATTGTGGGATATGGTTTGGACTACGATGGATATGCACGAAATTTGCCTGATATTTATACTTTAATTAAATAATTTAGTAATTTTGAGAAAAAAAAGCATGGAAACTTCAATACAAATAAATAAAATTATTGACCAAATCACAATATTTGATAATACCTCAAAAATATACTTGATTGAAAAAATATTAAAAACTATACAGATTCATACAGATGAGAAAACAATATCAAAATTAACCGAATTGAATGGATTGGGAAGCAATATCTGGAAAAACATTGATGTTGAGAAATATATTGAAAAAGAAAGACAATGGGATTAATTAGTGAAATAAGTAATAAGATAGTTTTTATTGATACTGCACCATTAATCTATTATATTGAAGGAAATTCAAAATACCAAAAGATTTTAAATGAAATATTTGACTTAAACGAAAAAAGAAAATTTAAGTTTATTACTTCGACTTTGACTTTATTGGAAGTTTTGGTTCTACCAATTAAATTAAATGAATTTGAATTAGTAAAAAAATTCGAATCTATATTAGTTAATTCTGAAACACTAAGAATAATTGATTTGGATAAAAAGATCGCGAGAAAAGCTGCGGAAATAAGAGCAGAGCATAAATTCAAAACACCGGATTCTATCCAACTTGCCAC
>CAZBSL010000204.1:0-1370 GCA_964494265.1 uncultured Bacteroidales bacterium | reverse complement strand
CCCGATGGAGGCGATGGTGGAAGGGGTGGAAATGTTATAATTAAAGGTAATGCCCAACTTTGGACCTTACTTCACCTCAGATATACAAAACATATTAAAGCAGGCCACGGTGAAAGTGGTGGACTACAACGTAGTACAGGAGCTGAGGGTACTGATGTTTTTATTGAAGTGCCCTTGGGGACGATAGCAAAAAATGCAGAAACAGATGAAGTGATTTGTGAAATCACGGATGATAATCAAACTTATATTCTCGTAAAAGGCGGACGTGGAGGCTTAGGGAATGATCATTTCAAATCCTCAACAAATCAAGCACCACGATATGCTCAGCCCGGTGAACCAAATCTTGAAGAATGGATAATTCTTGAATTAAAACTTTTGGCAGATGTCGGACTTGTTGGTTTTCCAAATGCGGGGAAATCAACTTTGCTTTCGGTTGTTTCTGCAGCCAAACCCGAAATTGCCGATTATCCTTTTACAACTCTCCGCCCAAATCTTGGAATAGTTTCCTATCGCAATGAAAAATCTTTTGTAATTGCAGATATTCCGGGAATTATTGAAGGTGCCCACGAAGGAAAAGGTTTGGGTTTAAGGTTTCTTAGACATATTGAAAGAAACTCGATTTTGCTTTTCTTAGTACCAGCTGATTCTAAGGATATTAAGAAGGAATTCTTTATTCTTCTAAATGAATTAAAACAATATAATCCCGAACTTTTGGATAAATCCCGTTTGTTGGCTATTACAAAATCAGACTTGCTTGATGAAGAATTGACTGTTGAAATAAAAAACGACCTTCCTGATATTTCTTATGTTTTTATTTCCTCACTTACAAACAAAGGCCTAATAACTTTAAAAGATATGATTTGGAAAGAATTAACATCAGATATTGAATAATGTTTGAGAAGTTAAATCTTTGGGATACCGATGTTTTTTTGTTTTTAAACGGATTACATAATACGTTTTCCGATTTTTTAATGTATTGGATAAGCAATAAATATATCTGGATACCATTGTATGCTTTTTTCCTTTTTTTGATAATTAAAAAATACAAATGGAAAAGTCTTGTGGTTTTGGGTTTTATAATTTTATTGATTTTCCTGAGCGACCAGATTTCCGTTATTATTAAAGAATCGGTGCAACGCTTTCGCCCAACTCATCAGGAAGAAATTTCCGATTTGGTTCACCACGTAAAAGGCTATAAAGGCGGTGATTTCGGCTTTCTCTCATCTCATGCTTCAAATTCATTTGCCTTGGCAGTTTTTCTGATCAGTCTTTTCGGAAAACAAATAAAATATTTTACACCTCTAATTATTTTTTGGGCCGTATTAATTAGTTATAGCCGCATCTATCTTGGTGTGCATTATCCGGGTGAT
>CAZBSL010000203.1:0-5585 GCA_964494265.1 uncultured Bacteroidales bacterium | reverse complement strand
TTGATTAAATTACAGAAAACCTCTGAATTATCGAATAATCAATTTTTTAAATTCCGATATTTCTTTATTATAAAAATGGAGATAATAAATTCCGTTTGAAAGTGAGGTATAGTCAAGTTGTTTTTTATAATTTCTTTCAATAAACTTATCAATACTCAGGAAACTAACTATTGCACCATAATTATTATATAATTCGATATTAATATTTTTTAGCTGTTCAGCAAATAATATTGTAAATATCCCTGTTGTAGGATTTGGGAAAATTGCAATTTTAGATTTTGATTTTAATGCTTCGACAATCCCCGTAGTTGACTTAAAAGTAATTTCAATTGAATCGATACCGGCACAGCCGTCTAAAGTTACAAACACTTTAATATCTTTAACTCCTAACCCTAAACCACTCGAATCAACTAATATAGCTTCTGTTGTTTCTCCTGTTGACCAAAAATATGTTTCAAAACCACTTCCGGCATCAAGAATTATTGATTGATAATCTTTAATAATTGTATCATTCCCTAAGGAAACTTCAGGGGCTTGAAAAATACCTACGAGAATAGTATCCGTCAAAACACAACCGTTTGGAACATCGAAAGTGTAAGAAACATTAGTTGTTCCAATTCCTACCATAGAAGGAATAAAAAGAGTATCAAAAACAGCTTCACCGGCGAAAACACCTCCACGAGGTATCCCGATCATGTGAACTGTATCTGTTACACCACAATATACATTTTGCAAACCCTCTACTCGAAATTCAGGGGTTATTTTTACTTGAATTAAAGCCGTGTCATTTTTCGAGCAACCATATATATCTGAAACTATTACTATATACTCAGTTGTATCTCGCGGGCAAGTAATTATAGTTTCGGTCGTATCACCTGTATTCCAAAGATAATTTACTCCTCCGCTTGCTATTAAATCAACACATTGTCCACCGCAAATAGTAGTATCGGGCCCGACTTTTGCATCGGGAAAAGGACTTACGGCAACAATAATTGAATCAGTTTTTGAACATCTATTCCATAATGAACCTGTTACAGTATAAATCGTTGTTGTGTCGGGATTTACAATTATACTATCATTTTCACTACCTGTATTCCATAAATAAAAATCTGCACCCGAAGCCGTTAAAATTACTTCTTCGCCAACGCAAATTACAGTATCATTTGAATGTGTTATCACAGGAGATGGAACAACGCCAATGGTTACACTATCGGAAGTTGAGCAACCGGGTAGAATTGTTGAAGTTACAACATATTTAGTTTCAACTAACGGACAAACATTTAATGTGTCGATTGTATCACCTGTGTTCCATAAATAAGTATCACCCCCCGAAGCAATTAAATCAATACAAGAAAACTTACAAATTATTGAATCATAATTAGGTATCAAAATATTATCCGGAAAAAGAGCTACCTCAACATCAATTGTATCAGTTGCAAAACAATTGTATTCATTATACACAATTATCCAATAAGAATCAGAAGTATAAGGACATACGATAATTTCAGGAGTATCTTCTCCTGTGCTCCATAAATATGAAATTCCACCCGAGGCACTGAGTTCAACACAATCGCCCTGACAAATTGTTGTATCAGAAGAAAATTCAGCATCCGGTATGGGATTAACCGTAACTTTAACACTATCGGAGGCAGGACATCCAACACTGTTGACAACCGTTACATAATACATTGTTGTAATATCCGGGCAAACTTCAATGTTTTGTACTGAATCGCCTGTACTCCAAATATACTCAACACCTTCGCTAACCGTTAAAGTTGTGCAATCGCCTTCGCAAATTGTTACATCCTCGCTTGCCTGAATCTCGCAATCGCAATAATCTTCAGGGAAAACAATACCCGGAATATTACATAAACGTGTTCTGAAAACCATTTTTTCTTCTCCATTTGGTAACATTTCAACATAATCCATGGCAATTAATGCATCACGTTGAAGCTGACTCTGCTCGGCAATATTCAGATAATGTTCGGCATTTTCGGAGGCTGAAATAATTATTTTTCCATCCCAGTTAAGATTAATTAGTGATTCGGTTGAATATAATCCGTTAAAGGATGATGAGGTGCCTCCATCTATTTCAATTGATGTAATTGCAACATCAGATGTTACAATTAAAGATAGGCCATAAAATCGAAGGTCAGTCGGCACCACTCCATCAAAAGTAATTTCAAGTTTATTGTCAATCAACTCTGTGTTAACTTGAACTAAATTATTTATTATCAAATAGTTTAAAATATCTTCTTCTGAACTCATCCAAACATTATCAAGTCCGAACTTTCCATAATCACCTTCGATTTGATTCATTTGTTGTTCAAAATTCGGGAAAGAATATCCCCAATTTTCGTTATTTACAGAATGACTGAAAAATGATCTCCAATAATGTGCTCCATCAACACTTTTTTCGGCGATGGCATCAACGGAGTCGGATAAATTTATATCACTTACTAGATTTATTCTTCTCATTTTTAGAGTGTCCCAATTGGGAACTGTTGTAACATCAACACCATTTAAATATCTGTAAGGATTGGATAGAGAGCCCATACCCTCGTTATAAGAAGCTATACACCCTTCGTCAAAAGCATAAGAAGTATAATCAATATTACCGGCGGGGACAACAAAAATTTTCATATCAACACCGCCTTCGGTTGCTGAAAGTGTTTTTAATTTTACAAAACTATAATTTCTGGCAATTGAATAATATTTATCATTGGCATAATCAGATGATAAAGCATGATTATAAATTCCCCATTCATTTTGATACATCTCAATTATTTGATTCCATGAAGTATAAAAACCATTTCCTTCAAAATGAATATCATGCCCGTTTTCAGTATTGAAGGAAAACATTGCAGAACTCATAGTAAACAAAATATCAGTACCGCAACCGTCGGTATATTTCAAACCCGGAAAATTTGTACTACCGATAGTACCACCATGCAACAATGGAAAAGCATGTGAATAAATATTCTCAAGCCCATCATCAAGATGAATACTGAAAGCAAAGTCTTTATTGTATTTCAATGCAGCTTTTTCAACCGAAAAATCAACTGGAGGATTCATGAAAGTAATTGTAACTTTATTTACTCCAACATTTTGGCCTATAATATTGTTATTAAAAACTAACAGAATTGACATTAAAATAAAACAATGTATTTGAACGCTTATATATTTCATTATTAAAATTTCTAAAGTTTCGCACCAAATTTAAACAAATAATCATTAAGTATTTTAATAATGGTTTTAAAAAGTGTATTTTTGCAATTAAAATCATATTCACTTAAATTTTAATAAAAATTAAAAAAAAATTAAAAAATATTTTGACAAATAAAAACAAACTTGTAATTTTGCACCCCCAAAAATCAAAATAATAAAGAAATAGATAAATATATTATGATTATTATACCGGTAAAAGAAGGCGAAAGCATCGACAGAGCATTAAAAAAATTCAAAAGAAAATTTGAAAAAACAGGTGTTGTTAAGGAATTAAGAGAAAGACAAAAATTCACAAAACCCTCTATCATTAAAAGAGAACAAAAACTTAAAGCTATTTATGTTCAGGGCTTAAGAGAAGCTGAAGAAAATTAATTGATTTTTTTTAGAGAGAAACTTGATTTTTTCGAAATATTATTATATATTTGAACTAATGTTTCTTTCTAATTTAGTTTGATGGCTATAGATAAGTTTAAGAGGTATTTAGAGTTTGAGAAAAGGTATTCTACCCACACATTAAAAGCATATCAAAAGGATATTGAGCAATTTTTTTCTTTTTTAAAGGAAATGTATGCAATAGAATCTGCAAAACTCATAAATCAAGTAATAATTCGTTCGTGGCTTATCAGCCTCAAGGAAGAATCCATTTCAACCCGCACAATTAACAGAAAAATTTCATGCCTTAAAACCTTTTTCAGATTTTTAATAAAAGAAGGTGAAATAATTGATAATCCCATGCTAAAAATACTATCACCAAAAACTTCAAAAAAGCTACCCATATTCATTGAAGAAGAAAAAATGGAAATGCTTTTCGATGAAGTTGATTTTGGAGAAGGCTTTGAAGCAACAAGAGATCGTTTAATATTAGATATTTTATATTCAACAGGTATTCGATTATCTGAGTTGATCAATCTGAAACTTGAAGATATTGATTTCCAAAAGTACCAGATTAAAGTACTCGGAAAACGTAATAAAGAAAGAATAATTCCGTTTTCAAAAGGTATAAATAATTTGGTATTGAACTATATTACACTTAAAAACAATTACTTTAGTAATAGGATCACAGATAGTTATTTATTTTTAAGTAAAACCGGCAAGAAAGCATACCCCAAATTAATTTACCGTGTAGTAAATAATTATTTATCGAAGATCACAACCCTAAAAAAACTTAGCCCTCACGTTTTACGCCATACATTCGCCACTCATATGCTGAACAATGGTGCTGAACTGAATGCCATTAAAGAACTTTTAGGCCATGCAAATTTATCAGCAACCCAAATTTATACTCACAATTCAATCGAAAAATTAAAAAAAGTATATAAACAAGCCCATCCTAGGGCATAAAAACAGAGAGATTATGAAAGTTAATTTTAACACAGTTCACTTTAAAGCAGACAAAAAACTAATTGATTTCATTACTGAAAAAATTGAAAAAACCACCGACTTATACGATGGTATTATTAGTAGTGATGTAACATTAAAGTTAAACAACAACGAAGGTGTTGGAAACAAGGTTGTCGAAATCAGATTAATTATCCGCGGCTACGACCTCTTTGCAAAAAAACAAAATAAAACTTTCGAAGAAGCAACTGATAATGCTCTCGAAGCCATCAAGAAGCAATTAACAAAACATAAAGAAAAGCAAAGGAAGTAATATTTTAAAAATATTTGTAAAAAACGTTTGGTAATTCAAATAACTTTTATATTTTTGCAAACCTTTTTTAAGAAGGGTCTTTTTTTTGTTAAAAGGCATTGATATTGTGAAGGAAATGAACTTTTTGTCAAATTTTGGCACTTAAATTTTCATCATAATAAATTGCGAGAAGCAAAAAAAAATTCCGGAACGACGGAATTCATTGTGAAAAAAAACACAATTTGATATATTGAATTAAGTAACGCATAAGTTTTAGCCGATGTAGCTCAGTTGGTAGAGCAGCTGATTTGTAATCAGCCGGTCGGCGGTTCGAGTCCGTCCATCGGCTCATTAATTTGAAACATATGGGGAGATACCAGAGCGGTCAAATGGGGCAGACTGTAAATCTGTTGGCGAAGCCTTCGGAGGTTCGAATCCTCCTCTCCCCACAAAATTATTTTTAATAAAAGTTTAAAAATAATTGAAGTTCTTTCAAATAATGAAGAAAAATAAATAATGAAAATTCTAAATTAGAATTTTCGAAGGAGAACCCCATCTCCATTAACAACAAGCGGAAATAGCTCATTTGGTAGAGCGACAGCCTTCCAAGCTGTAGGTGGCGGGTTCGAGGCCCGTTTTCCGCTCAAGGTTAAAGCCGATGTAGCTCAGTGGTAGAGCACTTCCTTGGTAAGGAAGGGGTCACGAGTTCAACTCTCGTCATTGGCTC
>CAZBSL010000202.1:0-5609 GCA_964494265.1 uncultured Bacteroidales bacterium | reverse complement strand
GAATCAACGCGGTTTTGTGTTGCGGGATGTGTCATAAATTCAACTATATTATATTTTCTGAATGCTTTTGAAATGCTGTTTTTAAAAATTTCTAAATCTGCTTTTCCAAGTACCGAAAAATCAGGAATAAGACATTGAGGCGTAGTAAAATGTTTTAAGTGAGAATTTGTCGATAAGGTGAAGGCTTTCACTATCTTCATTTTATAATGCGAAAGGTTTGTTAGCCTGCAATTTCTGATTTTTTCAATGCGGTTTTTCGCAAGAATTTTTAAAATCATCGGACCGATAAAAGGGTATTGATGAATATGTTTATGGCTATCTAAATGGGAAACCTCAATATTGTTTTCTTTTAAAAAGTTGAGTTGGGCAAGTATTTCTTTTTCCAATTCATTGGGTTTAATTTTTCGGAGAAAAGCATTTTTGATCAAAGCTTTTTGTGAAAAAAAAACCTCATTTTCATCGACAAGAGATCTTACTTCAGAAATTGGAGTAATTGGTTTCCCGACCGTGAGATTCAGATGAAGGCCGCTTGAAATATTCTTTATCTCTGAAACATCTTTTAAGTCATCGCTTTTGACAAGATTTGGCATTATAGAAAGGCTTGAGATTTTTTGCTCTCGGGCCAGGTTTAAAATACCTTCATTTGCAAACTCGTCCCACCCAAAATCATCACAATTGATTATAAGAAACTTTTTTTTACTCATTTTTTTGATCGCCGGTTTTTTGTCGTACAATAAACGGACTTTGATTGTTTTTTGAGAAATAGTTATATATCCCGATTTCGGCAATAATTCCTATGCTAATCAAAAACAAGCCTATCAGAGTTAAAGCAATAAAAAACAGAAACTCAGCCATGTAATCTTCCTTTATATGAATTCCCCAAAAAATCGAACCTATTATAATAATTATAAGAAAGATCAAGCCAATTAAGAAAAGTATTCCACCCATCACACCAAAAAGCCTGAAAGGCTTGTTCATATAAGAAATTATGAATTTCAAAAAGATAAGGTCGAGAATCACGAGGAAAACCTTTTCAAGTTTATAATTACTTTTTCCGGCCGTGCGTTCTCTAATTTCTATCGGGACTTCTTTATGCCTGATTCCGTTTTTAGCAACAATCGCCCCAAGAAACCTGTGAGCATCGCCAAGCATATTTATGTTTTCCAATAAATATGAACGATATGCCCTGAAAGTTGCTCCAAAATAATTCATTTTCACTCCCGAAATTCTTTTAATAATTGAGTGTGCAAAATTTGCAAGGACTTTCTTTACACGGCTGCCCGGCCTATTGGCTTTTGAACCACCAACCATATCGTAGCCTTCTTTATCCATAAGTTCGATAAAAGTCGGGATATACTGAGGATTATGTTGAAGATCACCATCCATTGCAACTATCACTTCTCCTTTTGCATTTTCAAATCCTGCCCTAAGAGCAATAGTCTGCCCATAATTACCCGCAAGGTCTATGCCTTTTATTCTTTTATCTTTTTCAGATAATTCAATGATTTTTGTCCATGTTTTATCAATGCTACCATCGTTTATGAACAATACTTCATATTCGTAATCAACTCCTTGCAAAGCATCAGTAATTTCTTTTGCCAATTGGCAGATGTTTTCTTCTTCGTTGTGTGAGGGTATAACTATCGAAATGCTATTTATCATTATTCATCAAATTTAACTAAATTTAGCTTTTTCTTTCCTTCTTTAGTTTCAAATTTATACAATATTTTATAGGGCATGTTTTTATCATTTACTTTTTCGAGTGCTTTGTCATCAATCACATAATAAGCTTCGGGGATAATATCTTCAGTATCATTTTCAATAATTTGCATATTTTCCTTAGTCATATAATAAGTAGTTCCCCATTGAGTAATTCTCATATTATAATATCTTAAATCCTTATCTCCAACCATTCTGGCAACTATAACTGCATCCGATTTATATTTATGAACTTCGGGATAACGATTTATCCAATTGAACCAATTAAACGAAACCTTAGCAATTAATAAAATGAAAACAACATATAAAAGTATATCCTTTTTATTCTTAAAACTCAAATACACAAATATTCCTGCCAAAGCAGCAAGCCCGAATGATTTTAAATAAACATAAGAAATATCAAAACCAAGATCAATAAACGGAACAGTTAGTAAATATAACAATATTAAAATTCCAAAAATCCTGAATGCAATTGTAATTATTTTCATTTGAATTGGAAACTCCTTTGCTTTATCAACAAAAATATAAATCAAAACCGTGTAGAATAAAGGTATGAGCATGATTATGTATTTGGGGAAAAATCCAGGAGCCAACCAATAAACCGGAAGGTTGAAAAGGAAAACAAGAAGGTTAAATTTCAGGAAACTATTTTGATTTAAAATTTTCCAAAACTTCCGGCTGAACATAAAAATCACTAAAAATGTCCAGGGAGTATAATGATAAAGCACCTCAAGAGGAAAAACCGAAAAGTGAAAAATGCTTCGCCAAATTGAATAATCAACTACGGTGCGATGAGTCGATTCGCTAAGGATTACGCTGAAAATTGTTTCAATTGAATTTTGTTGTGAATAGAAATAATAATATAAACCAACCGGAATGATAAAAGCCAAAACCCCGACAAAATGCTGAAGCATGAAAAGTTTTTTAAAATCACGTTTGTTTCCGAAAATCACTAATAAAGTAATTCCCTGAAAAACTATCGAAGGCAATCCTTTCAATAAAAACGTGAGTGCCGCTATGAAATACGATAAAGCAAACAGCATCCAAAAATTGCCACGTTTTTTATAAAAATAAATAACCATCATACCCGTATAAACAAGGCAGGCAAAGGGCATGTCGATTTGGCAAAAATACGCTTCGAACATCAACATTCTTATGTTGGTAAGAAAAACCAGGGCGGTTAATAAACCGACTTTTGGTCCATATTCTTTCTTCACAAAAAAGAATATGCTCGCAAACCAAATAAATAAAAACAAAAGGCTTGGGAGTCGCAAAGCAAACTCATCAAGATTCCCGAAAATATTGTAAAATAATATTAAAAGCCAATTGAAAATCGGAGGTTTACAATAATAAAATTCGCCATGAATTGTTGGAGTTATATAGTTGCCTGAGATTATCATCTCAAGAGCGACAACAGCCCGTGTGGCTTCATCGTTTTGGACAAAGGCCGGAAAAAAATCCAGATACATGAACAAGGCTCCGACTAAAAAAACTATTGCAAGCAAATACAAGCCCCACTTTTTTAACCACTTCTGAAAATTTGTTTTATTCATTCAAAAAAAATTATCTGTGAAGTATTTTTTTTGCAAAACTAAAATAAATTCCTGCAAAGGAAACTAAGGCCGTAATAATATAAAACATCAGGCTTAAAGCAATTGAAGTATTAATTTCTAAATGTAAAAATTCGGCTCCATATAAAAAAGTAATTTCTCTGGCACCCACACCTCCAATCGTTAGCGGCAATGAGGCTGCTATCGAAGAAATCAGAAAGAGAAAAAGATATTCGGTGTATTTATCTTCCTGTCCGAAAGCAATCAAAATCAACATTGCGCAAATTACCTGGGCAAGTTGCACGAAAAATGAAAAAGTCATAAATCGCGGAAAACTTTTCAAATAAACCGTGAAGAAAAGTTTTAAAAGAAAGAAGAATGCAATACCTGAAGTTGGAATAATTAAAATGCACCAATATTTTATTTCGCCCGAAAAGTTTGTAAAAACAAACAACACAGAAGCAAGACACAGCAAAGCAAGCAAACCACTTCCGCGATCAAGCACCAGGGTCCAAAAAAGCTTCTTTACTTTGGTTTTGAAATTTTTATTGAGTAAAAATATTTTATATCCGTCGCCGCCAATTCCGCCGGGCAGAAATAAATTATAAAACATTCCGAGCAAATAGAGTTTGAAATTCGACAATTCAGAAATGTGAATATCTATTCTTCTGAAAAAAGTATTCAAGCGAAAAGATGAAAGTAGTTGTGATAAAATAAATAATAATAAAGCAGCAAAAAGAAAAAAGAGGTTAGCGTTTTTATAAATATCAATTACGGTCAGGAAATCAATTTTTGTAAAAACCAAATATAAAGCTGTTGCCGTAAAAATCAGTTTTAAAGCAAGTTTTACATACTTGTTAATTTTTAGTTTATTAAGCACTATTAGTTTTGTTTAATGATTATATTTAAGAAACGTTATTTAGTGTTTCTAAGAGGCCACTATTTACAATTCTTTATTTTTAATCATTCGATAGATAGTTGATTTTCCGATATCTAATTTTTTAGCAACGAGCAAAACATTATTATTATGTTTATTAAGATAAAATTTGATAATTCGTTTTGTATAACCCTGAAGCGTATCCTCTTGAATTAGAAAATCACTCGTTGTTGAAGTTGAGTGAAATGAAATATCATTTTCTTCAATAGTGTCGGTATTAGTCAATACTGTTGCAAGTTCAACAATTGCTTTTAACTCTCTAACATTTCCCGGAAAGAGATAATTCATAAGCTTTTCCTGGGCTTTTATTGAAATAACCAATTTATTTAATTTATTTTCCTTACAGAACTCATCAACAAAACATTTAGAAAGTATTAAAATATCATTCCCACGGTATCTCAAGGGGGGCAATACGATTGGAAGGCCCAGAAGACGATAATACAGGTCTTCTCTGAAATTACCTTTTTTCACTTCATTGTTAAGATCTTTATTTGTCGAAACAATTATCCGCGGATCTATTGAAACGATACTGTTACCTCCAAGCCTTGTTAACTCTTTCTCTTGCAGAACTCTTAATAGTTTTGTCTGCATATTAAGGTCCATCTCGGCAATTTCATCAAGAAAGAGTGTTCCATCTTTAGCTTCTTCAAATTTTCCTATTTTTCGTGTAATCGCACCCGTAAATGCACCTTTTTCATAACCGAACATTTCGCTTTCTATTAATTCACTTGGAACTGCCGACACATTTATCGCAACGAAAGGCTTTCTATGCCGATTTGAGTTATAATGAATTGATTTAGCCACAAGTTCCTTTCCTGTTCCTGTTTCACCGGTTATTGAAACCGTGATATTTGTTTTGGTGGCTTTTTCGATGAGTTTAAAAACCTCTTGTATCTGCGGGGAATTTCCTTTTATGATTTTTCGGAATTCATATTTTTTCCCAATTTCCTCCTGCAAACTATTTATTTCTTTTTTCAGGTCAAGATTCTTGCGAATATTTTTAACAATATTCCAAAGCCTTTCTTTTGTATCCTCATCCTTAACAACATAATCGTAAACCCCTACTTTTAGAAGATCAACTGCTGTTGATACATCTTCCTGCCCGGAAACAATTATTATAGGAAGATCCGGATTAAATTCCTGTATTTTTTTTATAACTTCAAATCCCGAAATATCAGGTAATCTGAAATCCAACGAAACTACCGATGGATTTTTATAGATGTTTTTAAGAAATTCAGTTCCTGTGTCAAACAAATGAACATCATAATCAGGGTTTAATGATAGATGATACTTTAGCATTTTACCATAAATACTGTCATCCTCAACAACAAAAATTTTCAAAGGTTCCATATTACTTTTTTTTTCAAATATATAACTTATTTATTAACTTCCCAAAATGAGAA
>CAZBSL010000201.1:3695-5610 GCA_964494265.1 uncultured Bacteroidales bacterium | reverse complement strand
CAAAAATTAGTGAGGGTGCAAAAATGCTTTTTTTATGTAATCCTCATAATCCGGGTGGAAGCGTATGGAAACGGGATGAACTTCTAAAAATAGCCGACTTATGTTTGAAAAACAATGTAATAGTGGTTTCCGACGAAATACATTCCGACTTAATATTTCCCCCCAATAAACATATTCCGTTTGCTTCTTTATCGAAAGAAATTTCCGATATCACAATTACTTGTATGGCTCCAAGCAAAACTTTTAATATTGCCGGATTGTCAACATCTTTTCTTGTTATTTCAAATCATGAGTTGATGAAAAAGTACAATAAAACGCTTGATAATGTTCATGTCGGCCAGGGAAATATTTTTGGCACAATAGCTCTTGAAGCTGCTTATAATCAAGGAAGCCAATGGCTTGAGGAATTACTAAGCTATTTGCGAATAAATATTGATTTTGTCGAGAATTTTTTAAAAAATAATATACCTGAAATTAAAATGCTCAAGCCTGAGGCAACTTATATGATATGGTTAGATTGCAGAAATTTGAAGATGAATGATAAAACTTTGCGAAATTTTCTAATCAAGGAGGCAAAAATCGGTTTAAATGACGGGCCCGTTTTTGGGATTGGTGGCGAAGGGTTTCAAAGAATGAATATTGCTTGCCCTCTATCTCTTATCGAGAAAGCTTTGATCAGATTAAAAAAGGCTGTGGATAATTACCAGAATTAAAAATGATTATGGTTTAATCAAAAAAAAAATCCGCTTGAATTTCAAGCGGATATTCATTATGACAGTAGTCCGTAGGGGATTCGAACCCCTGTTACCAGGATGAAAACCTGGCGTCCTGACCGGACTAGACGAACGGACCATCATTTTCGGTGTGCAAAAGTAATATATTTTTCATTTCACCAAAATGTTTTTCATTTTTTTTTCAATCTTTTATGTTTTTAGTTTTTTCATCCTCGATTTGAAATTTAAAACCCAATCTTTTGCCGGTTTTCATTTTCATATTATCGATGGTAGTCTTTATTTCATAAACACTTACTTCTTTAACGGCATCAAAAGGAGGGGTTAGAAGATCAAAATTGATTGTGTAAAGAATAGCAGATTCAATTATTTTTTTGGCTTCGTTTTCATCAATCTTCAGATTAACAAAATTATTAAACAAAAGGCTTATTTCACTTTCGCCTTCTATAAAATAATGTCGGTCTTTATTGACAAAAACCCTACCGATAAGATAACCTATATCATTTATTCTGTTATATTTGAATGAATCCCCGAGAAAGTTATATATATTTATAATTCCACAATACGAGCGGCTGTGGTCTTCCTTTATGTAGGATGTTTTCATTACTTCGTGCGATCTTGGAAACTCGAAAACATTAGTGTGCATCATAAATATCAGAATATCACCACCAAATTTTAATTCAATTTCAAATTCACTTTTAATTTTATATTCAAAGGGTGTATTTCTTTGTTTAGGTTTGTTAGTTTTATCATAATCATCCTTGATTGATTTGATGACTTTTTTAAATATTTTGAAAGTCTGAATTGTGTTTGAATAAACTTCCTGCTTCAATTCTGCTTTTTTCTTTAAAACTTTAAAGATGTTTGAATTGTAGTTATCATTCATAAATAAGGATTTTTTTTATTTGTTAATTACTCAAAAGTAAATGAAAGTTGGAATACTTTTGAATTCATGCGATCAATTCCCGCTGAATAAATACTCCTTTCACGTATTAAAATATCATTCAAACCGTAGGCTATTTTAATTTCTGTGCCAAATTTAAAAAAGGGAGTGTAGATATCAAAGCCGGCTCCAAATTCCATCATCATATCATTTTTCTTCAACCTGATTTGAATTTCTTCGTTATTTTGTTTTTTCTTGGCATTTGATGCAAGGTCGATAACAAAGTTTACCCCCGAAAAAA
>CAZBSL010000201.1:2481-3595 GCA_964494265.1 uncultured Bacteroidales bacterium | reverse complement strand
TACAATTCCAACAGTAAACCCGTTAGTAGGTGTGCTTTCTATGCTGTAAATTTTTGATGAATCGCAAACAATGGGATCTGACGAATATGTATTATCAAAAAACCTTTGAAACAAATTATTATCTGGTTTAATTGAAAAAAACATCTGATTCGCCCCTAAAACAAAACCAAAATGAATTTTTTCATAATCTCTTCTCGGAAGGTTTTGAACAGAATTACGCTGTGCATAAATTTCAACCGATAATAGTGTTAACAGGAAAAATAAACTTATTATTGTACTATGAATTAATCTCAAAAGTTAATTTTTTTTATTTTAATTCTAACGGATTAATGATTTATTTATTTCTTTTTTCAGATTTTTAAGCGGCAAACTTAATGATTTTCGTAATCAACCTGTATTAAAATTTCCTTAATGTTTTCTCCCCACATAAACAGAAACTACTCCCATAGTTAATGGATGAAAATGATTGTCGGCGAAACCGTTTTTCTTTAAAACGCTAAGAAATTCATTGCCTAAAGGAAAAACTCTGACCGATTCGGGTAGATAAGAATATGCGGTTTTGTTTTTTGAAACGATCTTGCCGATAAGAGGTAAAATGTTTTGAAAATAAAGCAAATAGATTTGTTTGAAAGGAAATTTTTGCGGTTTTGAAAACTCCAAAACAACTATAGCTCCTCCGGATTTAAGAACCCTGAACATTTCTGAAATGCCTTTATTCAAATCCTCAAAATTCCTGACCCCGAAGGCAGCCATTGCAACATCAAAACTTTCATCAGGAAAAGGCAAATTTTCGGAATCTGCATTTTGTAAACTGATCAGCTTTTCAAGATTTTTTGATCTGATTTTTTTTCGGCCAATTTCAAGCATTTTATCCGAAATATCAATACCAATAATTTTTTTAGGATGAATTTTAGCAAGCTGAATAGCGAGGTCGGCAGTTCCGGTTGCAACATCAAGAATGAAATCATGCTTCATGTGCTTTATTAAATTCATCGTGTATTTTCTCCAGCGTCTGTCAATTCCGGCCGATAAAAAATGATTCAAAAAATCGTAATACGAAGCAATATTATTAAACATATTCCTTACTTGCTCTTTCTTGACTTTTGGGGAATTA
>CAZBSL010000201.1:0-2381 GCA_964494265.1 uncultured Bacteroidales bacterium | reverse complement strand
ACTAATCCACCTGCAAGATTAGAGATTTTTGCAAGTTCGGAATATGGAAGTTTTGAGGCAAGGCATAAAGATGCAAGTCCGATAACCGTGTCGCCTGCCCCAGAAACATCTGCAATTGACCTAATATGAGCAGGAATAATGCAGCTCATAAATTCATTACTTTCATTTTTATAGCTAATAAAAACACCTGCCTCGGATAGCGTTGTAAGAACAATCTCAATGTTTTGATTTTTATGTAATTGTTCAATAGCACCGCTTAAGTTTTCAATTTCCGATAATTCATAATCAATATTCAATCCCTCTTTTAATTCCTTAAGGTTCGGTTTAAATAATGTGACATTTTTATAAGCTTTAAAATTCTTTTTTTTCGGGTCAACAACAACAGGAATTTTAAATTTATTAGCCAAATCAATTATTGCATTTATCATCGTCCGGCAAAGAATTCCTTTGTCGTAATCTTGAAAAACTATTACATTAATTCTATCATTTTCAAGAATGCTTTCTATTTTTTTTAATAAGCTTTTGCGATCATCAATCTCCAGGTCCGATTCAGTTTCTTCATCAACCCTAAGCATTTGAGTATTATTTCCGATTATCCTGAATTTTGTTGTAGTTATTCGATTCTTACTTTGGATAATTCCTTTACAGGGTAGATTATCTTTTTCCAAAAGTTTGATAAAAGTATCAGCTTTATCATCCTTACCAATTACCGAACATAAAACGGGAACAGCCCCCATTGAATTGATATTTAGTGCAACATTTGCAGCACCTCCCAATCGGTTAGAACGATGATTAACAGAAACAACCGGAACCGGAGCCTCGGGAGAAATTCGATCAACTTTTCCAAATATATATGAATCGATCATCACATCCCCAATAATCATCACTTTTTTGGAATTAAATGAATCGAATAATTTGCGATATTCGTTTTTGGTTAACATAAACAAAATGTTAGTTAATTTTAGAGCAAAAGTAAATAAAATCTGAACTCATGAAATTGTGTTAATGTTAAGTGGCAATTGTTAAATTGTAAAAAAATTGTTATATTGTTAAATGGTTTAAAAATAACAATATAACAATTTAGCAATTCTATCTTAGCTTTGCAAAAGCCTTTTTAATACGGTCAATTGCTTCAATTAATACATCTTTTGATGCTGCATAAGATATTCGAATACAATTTGGGTCGCCAAAAGCCGAACCGGGGACTAAAGCAACAAAAGCTTTATTTAATAAATACATACACAAATCATTGGAATCTTTAATCACGTTTTCTCCATCTGATTTCCCAAAGTAATAAGAAATATCCGGAAAAACATAAAAAGCTCCCTGCGGAACATTCGTCTTCATGCCCGGAACATCCTTCAAAAGACTTAAAACAAGGTCTCTACGTTCGAGGAAAGCTGCTTTCATAATTTTAAATTCAGCTAATGTTTCAGGATTATCACTTAATGCTTCGATAGCAGCATATTGCGAAATAGAACAAGTTCCCGAAGTAATTTGCCCCTGCATTTTATCACAAGCTTTTGCAATTTCTTTGGTAGCTCCCATATATCCAACTCTCCATCCGGTCATGGCATAACCTTTAGAAACACCGTTAATGGCTATAACTCTGTCTTTTATTTTGTCAAATTGTGCAATACTTTCATGTTTGCTTACAAAATTTATATACTCATAAATTTCATCGGAAATAATATAAATATTTTCATGCTTTGCGAAAACATCAGCTAAAGCTTTCAATTCCTCTTTAGAATAAACTGTCCCTGAAGGATTACAAGGCGAGCTAAAAATGAAAAGTTTAGTCTTGGGAGTTATTGCTTTTTCTAATTGATCGGGTGTTACTTTAAAATTTGTTTCGATACTTGTCGGGATATAAACAGGAACACCTTCGGCCAACTTAATTAATTCACGATAAGAAACCCAATAAGGAACCGGCACAATGATTTCATCTCCCGGATTCAGCAAACATAAAATAACATTTGCTATTGATTGTTTCGCACCTGCCGAGACCACAATTTGTTCAGGAGAATAATCAAGTCCGTTTTCTTTTTTAAATTTCACGGAAATAGCTTTGCGTAATTCGGGATAACCCGGAACCGGTGGATAATGAGTTCGATTTTCATCAATTGCCATTTTTCCGGCTTTTTTAATTTGTTCGGGGGTGTTGAAATCCGGTTCACCGATACTTAAATTTATCACATCAAAACCCTCAGCTTTTAACTCTCTGCTTTTGCGTGTCATAGCTAATGTTTCCGACTCCGCAAGGCCAATAACTCTATTTGATAATATATTCATAAAATTTTATTTTAAATGTTTATTTTTAAAAACGTCAAATTTAGTAAATTCAAATATTCTAAGATGATTTTTTCTAAAGATTTTATTTT
>CAZBSL010000200.1:0-5671 GCA_964494265.1 uncultured Bacteroidales bacterium | reverse complement strand
CCAATAGCTTTTAGAGCAAGGAATTGTTTGGCAGCGAAATCAATAAAAAAACTTTTTCCTTTGTCATCTGATTTTTTTTCTTTTTGAATTTTATTCAAAAGCCCATCGCTAACTACACATCCCGGAATTAAATCTTTATTAAAAATATTTGCAACCCCTGCCGATAAAAGATAAACATATCCGATTGCCGGAATTGTAATATCGTTTTTTTTCATATAACACAACAATTCATGCGATTTTCGGATGTCGTAGCCTAATTGCGAAATAATAAAATCAGTTCCGGTTTTTACTTTAAGTTTAAGTTTTTCGTATTGCATTATTTGCTCGGCTTCACTAAATTTAAAAGGAGAAACTGCACAACCAAGGAAAAAATTAGTTCGATCAAGTTCGATCAAGGAATTTGGTTTACGGCCTTTGACTTTTAAGCTGGCATTCATTTCGTTTAGCATCTTTAAAAGCCCAACGGAATCTATATCAAAAACCGGCTGAGCAATTCCCCTGTATCCGTTTATCGGATAATCGCCTGTAATAATTAATAAGTTATCGAAACCTTCGCTCGAATATTTCCATGCAAGGCTTTCCAGCCCGTTTCTGTTCAGGTCTTTACAACTAAGATGAATGATAGTGTTTTTTCCGTTTTTCTTTACTTGTTTTGCAAGGAAATCAGGCGACATTGTAGGGTTGCCGCCGGCACTATCGGTTATCGAAAGCCAGTCGATTCTGCTATCTTCGGAAAGTTTGTTTGTTAAATTTAATGTTTTTTGACTATTTGTCTGCTGAATTATTCCGCGGGAGTTGACAAGTTCAACACCTACGAGGAATTTATTTTCTTCAAATAATTGTTTTAGTTGTTTCATTATTTATAATTGTTTTCCCGCAGAATATGCGGGTTTTCGCTGATTATTTTCACGTGTTTATCAGTTTCATCTACAAGCATAAAATTAGACTATCATTTTTCATGAACCATATAAGATTCTTTCTTTCATGTTCTTATATTCCTTATATGGTTTAAATTTGTCCAACTTTATGTGGGTAGCCTCATTTTCTAATCCAACATCCCTTTTATAAACTTCTCAACAATTTCGGGTTTTTTGTTTTTGCGTCTTGCATAATCATTCAATTGCTCATCTGAAATCTTCCCGACCGAAAAATACTTTGCTTCGGGATGGGCAAAAAATAAACCACAAACCGATGCTGTGGGATACATTGCAAAAGATTCGGTTAATTTTAAGTCGATATTTTTTTCAACATCCAATAATTCGAAAATCCTTTTTTTCTCCGAGTGATCGGGACAAGCAGGATAACCATAAGCAGGCCGCTTACCAATATATTTTTCATTGAAAAGCTCTTCGAGCGAAAATTTTTCATCGGGAGTATAAGCCCAGAGTTCTTTTCTGACTTTCAAATGTAATAATTCAATAAAAGCTTCAGCTAATCTATCGGCAAGAAGCTGTAACATAATGGCTTTGTAATCGTCGTTATCATCCTGAAAATGTTTTATCGAATTTTCAATATTTAACCCGGCTGTTGCAGCAAAGAAACCGATATAATCATCCTTAGAACTTTCAACGGGAGCAATAAAATCGGCCAGTGACAAATTGGGATTATTATTTGTTTTTTGAATTTGCTGTCTGAGGTTCGGAAATGCTTTTAATGTCGAATTCCTGTTTTCGTCCGAATAAATCACAATATCATCGCCATCAGAATTAGCAGGATACAAACCAACAACAGCTTTTGCTACAAGTAATTTCTTTTCAACAATTTCTTTTAAGAGGATTTGAGCATCATCGAATAATTTTTTAGCTTCTTTATATTTTTCACTTTTTTCAGTATCATCTGTAAAATTTGATTTTAATCCCCATGCATTAAAAAAGAACGACCAATTGATGTATTCTGATATTTCGCCGATTGGGTAATCGTCATAAATCTTGCTTCCTATAAACTTTGGTTTAACAACAGAAAAATTTTTCCAATCTATTTTTAATTTATTCTTTCGAGCTTCGTGTAGCGAGATAAAATTCTTGCTTACTTTTTTAAAATGTTTTTCTCGTATTTGTTGATATTCGTTTTTAATTGAATTCAGAAAATCGTTTTTTGCACCAACTGAAAACAACTTGCTTAACATAATAACACTCTGGGATGCATCCTTCACATAAATAACGGGGGATGAATATTGAGGTGCAATTTTTACGGCAGTATGAATTTTTGAAGTGGTTGCACCTCCGATTAAAAGCGGGATTTTAAAGCCTTGTTTTTCCATTTCTTGAGCAACACTTACCATTTCTTCGAGCGAGGGAGTTATTAAACCGCTTAAACCTACCATGTCAACATTATGTTTTTTTGCAGCATCTAAAATATCTTCGGTGGGAACCATAACGCCGAGGTCAATTACTTCGTAGTTATTACACGAAAGAATTACATTAACAATATTCTTTCCAATATCGTGAACATCGCCTTTTACGGTGGCTATCAAAATTTTTCCAGATGATTTTTGCCCACCGGTTTCTGATTTTTCCTGTTCAATATACGGAAGCAAAATTGCAACTGCTTTTTTCATTACTCTTGCAGTTTTTACAACCTGAGGCAGAAACATTTTTCCAGAGCCGAATAATTCTCCAACTATTTTCATACCATCCATTAAGGGGCCTTCAATGATGCTTAAAGTGGGCGAATATTTTTTAAGTGCCTCATTAACATCTTCATCCAAATATTCTACTATTCCTTTTATTAATGAGTGCTTTAATCGATCTTCGAGATTTCTTTCACGCCATTCATCTTTTTTTATAATAGTGTCGCCTTTTTCAATAATATTTTGGGCAAAATCAATTAGCTTTTCGGTTGCTCCATCGTAGCGATTTAATACAACATCTTCAACCAAAACCAATAAATCTTTAGGTATTTCGTCATAAATTTGAAGCATAGCCGGATTTACTATCCCCATATCCAAACCGGCTTTAATTGCATGGTAAAGAAAAACCGAATGTATAGCTTCGCGAACAAAATTATTACCTCTAAATGAAAACGATAAATTACTAACCCCTGCACTTACTTTGGCATGAGGCAAATTTTGTTTTATCCATTTTGTAGCTTCAATAAAATCGATGGCATAATTATTATGCTCATCCATTCCGGTTGCAATAGTCAAAATATTAGGATCGAAAATTATATCCTGAGGAGAAATTTCAGCTTTATTGACAAGTATTTCATAAGCACGCTTACAAACTTCTATTTTTTGTTCGTATGAAGCAGCCTGGCCTTGTTCATCAAAAGCCATAACAACTAATGCTGCACCATATTCTTTAATTTTCTTCGCATGCTCAATAAATAATTGCTCACCTTCTTTCAGGCTTATTGAGTTAACTATTCCTTTGCCCTGCAAGCATTTTAAACCTGCTTCAATAACCGACCATTTCGATGAATCTATCATAACCGGGACACGCGAAATATCGGGATCGGAGCTTAAAAGATTCAGAAAATTCACCATTTCTTTTTCAGCGTCAAGCATAGCATCGTCCAAATTAATATCAATAATTTGGGCACCGTTTTCTACCTGATGCCTTGCAACTATTGAAGCTTCTTCATATTTCTTTTCACGTATCAAACGGGCAAACTTTCGCGAGCCGGAAACATTTGTTCTCTCGCCGATATTTACAAAATTGCTTTCCTTACTGATAGTTAAAGGTTCTAACCCGCTTAGTTGAGTAAGCGTTTTTTTCTTGGGTACTTCACGTTTTTCTGCATTTTCTGCAAGTTTTACAAATTCTCTAATATGAGCCGGAGTTGTTCCGCAACAACCGCCTATAATATTTACCAATTTATTGTCAAAATATTTTTGAATTCTTTCGGCCATTATTTTAGCGGTTTGGTCGTACTGTCCAAACTCATTTGGTAAACCGGCATTAGGATAAGCACTTACATAAGTTGGTGTATTATTTGATAATGTTTTCAAAAATGGGAAAAGATCATCGGCTCCAAATGAACAATTTAATCCTATGCTAAACAAATTGTAATTAGATAGAGATATTAAAAATGCTTCAATAGTTTGTCCGGCTAAGGTTCGCCCACTTTTATCGGCGATAGTAACCGAAACCGAAACGGGAATTCTTTTATTTTTTTTATTAACCGTTTCTTCAATGGCAAACAAAGCAGCCTTTGTATTTAAAATATCAAAAACGGTTTCAATCAGAATCAAATCAGCTCCTCCATCAATAAATGCTTCGGCTTGTTCTTTGTATGCATCCACCAAATCGTCAAATGTAACAGCCCTGTAAGCCGGATTATTTACATCGGGTGAAATTGAAGCAGTTTTATTGGTTGGGCCGATTGATCCTGCAACAAAACGAGGTTTTTCAGGTGTTAGCTTTGAATACTTATCAGCAATTTGTCTAGCAATTTTTACTGATGTTAGATTCATTTCATAAACAACATCCTGCATATTATAATCAGCCATCGAAATTTTATTGGCATTAAAAGTATTGGTTTCGATGATATCGGCACCGGCCTGAAGATATTTTTCGTGTATTTCACTTATTATTTCAGGCTTTGTTATTGAAAGCAGATCATTATTCCCTTTTTGATCACTCTTAAAATTCTCAAACCTATTGCCTCTATAATCCTTCTCCTGTAAATTATACTTTTGTATCATTGTGCCAATTGCACCATCAAGGATTAGTATTCTTTGCTTAATAATATCTTGTATGCTCCACATTTCTTGTTTCTTGTTTTTTGTTCATTGTTTCTTATTTCAAGTCTCGCAAAAGTAATAATATTTTCAATGATGATTTTCTGCTATTCTATTAGTTGAATAGCAATCTATTAATTTATTAGGTATGCATTCCTACAGATTGTGAACACAATCAAATGTCATGGAAACTTAATCAGACGGCACATTTTATTTGCTTTTTGCTATTATTAAAATGAAAAACCTGCAAGATTTATAAAATTAAGCCTTGCAGGTTTTTGTTGTATTCTTTTTATAAGTTATTAAATAATCAAATTATTCAATAATAATTTTTTGAGTAGAAATTCCTTGCTCCGTTTCAATTTGAATGAAATAAATTCCTGCTTCATAAGTTGACGTATTAATAGTAACTTCCATACCGGCAGTATTGATATTATCAATGGTTTGTCCGAGATAATTCATTATTTTAACATTTGAAACTTCAAAATTAGAATTAATATTTAATATATCGTTTGCAGGGTTTGGATATACAAGCAATTCTTCTTTAAGTGTTGCACTCTTTGATATGTTAACAACGCTATATTCACCGTCATTGCTTGGATAAACCTTAGATAAATAGGAGTTATAAACTGATTCCATTTTAAAATCTGCAATAAAAACATTGTTATCAGACCAAACTTTCAATGAAATAGGTTCACCTGCAACATATCCCTGTCCATTATCCAACTGACTGAATATTGGAAGATCATTATCAAACACATTGTTAGAATTTACTTTCATAGAACCGAGTATAACATTTCCGTTAAATGCAGCTACTTCATCACCAATTTCTAAGCCATCAACATACATTGTATAAACAGCTTCTGCAGCATTACCACCTTCAAAAATTAAATGAGAAGGAATAGTTTTAGTCATTCCACTTGATTTTGCAAAGGAAGGATAAATTAATTCAGCATCAGCAGCCATTTTAATTAAATAGCCTTCAGTTGG
>CAZBSL010000199.1:0-5687 GCA_964494265.1 uncultured Bacteroidales bacterium | reverse complement strand
TAAAAAAATAACTAATGTGCTTAATAAAAAAAATGTTTTTGTTTTCATTGCTTAAATTTTATATGATTTTTAAAAGTTCGTGAGATTTTTACTTCATTATAATATTCATTTATTTTGCTAAGTTACTGATAAACGTGATTTCAAAATTCGTCCATCAAAACCATAAATAAAAATACTGTCTTTACTCAAATCCACTTTTTTTACTCTCCATCTTTAACAACTTCTACCCATTTCCCCGGAATACGGGCACTTATGCTATTGTCGTACATGGCTTCACAACTTACCGATGGCAGATAAAATTTCCCTAAATAGGTTGCATTTAGAAATACAACAAAGGTTTTTGTGTTTGATTTTCTAATATCGAAAAATGTATAAATTCTGTCGTCGCGGATGTCCTGATATGTCGGGATGCTATTTGTTTGTGAAGAAAAACTATTATTTAATCGCATATTAATTATTTCCCAGCCGGAGGGAAAAATTTGTGTTAATGCAATGTTTTCATAATTCCCCATAATTCCGGGATTGCTAATGCTGACTTCAGCCTTAAAATCTGTTCCCTGACTGATCTTTGAAATATCAATTTTTTTGTTGTTCATATATTTGTATTCAACTGATATTTTAAGATTGTTTTCAACAAAAACCGTATCTCCCGTTATTGGTGTTCCCGACAAAGTCATTTGTGCGTAAAGAATATTTTTTCCGGTATTTGTTATTTTTACTTTTCCGGTTTTTTCATCGCTAACATCCATGTTAATATGTGAGGTTGTATAGAGTGATTTCACCTCTTTTTCCGCTCCATCATTTATGCTGTAAGAATACTCGATGAGCTCGGTAGATTTTTCTTTTTCACCAAGAAATGTACTCAAAGCCACAAGGCCGAAGGCAGTTGACTGAGTGCTATACCATGATGAACTATTGAGATTTTTAGAGATTTTTTGCATTAATGGTATGGCCTTTTCCTTCTCATTCATTAAGCTTAGGGTTAATAAAACAATTGCTTCATTTCGCAATTGCGAACCATAATAATAGTAAGTGCCTTGATAATTGTTATTAAATGTCGGAGTTTTTGATATGATATCTTTTGCGGCTTCAATTTGCCCGTTAAGAGTATAAGCTGCAGCTAACAACCACTTTGCTTGATTTGAAATTTCCGGCATCTCTTTCAATCTGTTCATAGCACCCGATAAAGCTTTGTTTGCGAGGGCAAGAGTAAAAAGTCTGTATGCTTGAAGTATGTCGGAATTTCGATAATGCCCTCTGAAATCTTTAGTGTAAGGACTCCAGTTGCCTGCAGTTTTTTGTTGGTATTTGATCCAATTTTCTTTAAAATTTATTGGAAGATTATATCCTTTTTTTTCAGCTTCAAGTATAAAATGTCCAACATAGTTTGTTACCCAATCATTGGTCTTTTTTGAATTTGGCCAATATTTAATTCCACCGTTATAACTTTGATATGACCTTAGTTTATTAATGGCAATATCAATATTTTTATTGATATAAGATTCTTCTTCGTTTGAAATTTCCATTAAATTCTCGAGAAAAAGTTGAGGAAAAACTGCCGAAGTAATTTGCTCGGAACATCCGAAAGGATATTTATGCAGGTATTGCAAGCGTTTTTCAAGCCCGAAAGGAGGAGTTCCGAAAATATCAAGGCTTGCCGAATTTGTGCCTTCCGATCCGAAAACCTCGAAAGATTCTTCCCATATTTTACCTGTTTCAATAACTGAATTAACGACCGTTGTCCGAGGTGGATTTGGATTTCTTACCTCAATTTCAATATCGTATTCTGCCTTTTCGTTTCCGCTTTCGGCAATAATTTTAACTTTTCCAATTCCGGTTTTATTGGCAACTTTCAAATTGAAAAAGGCAAGCTTGTCACCTGTTTCTGAAAAAGTAATACTGCTTGATTTTTTTTCTGTTGTAAAGAAATCATTTATTATTAATTGTAAATCAACTTTTTTTATGTTTTCTTTCATTGCGAAAACATTTACGGGAAGTTTTACGGTTTCGTTTGGGCCGAGCACTCTTGGTAGAGTTGCAAGTATCATTAAAGGTTTTTTTACGGGAGTAGTTTTTTGAGCAGAACCGTAAGCCCCGTCATTTCCTGCTACAACCATAGTTCGCACCGAACCAATATAATTCAGGATTTTAAAAGTGTGTTTTTGTTTTTGGCCTTCTTCCAGATTAAAGGGCCCCATAAATCTTACCATAGCTTTAAAACGATTGGCTTTTTTTGCAGCGTTTTTCTTAAGGCTTTCATCGCCCCCAACAGCAAATATCTGTCCTAATTTTCCTCCGTAAGCACCCATGACCATATTATACATATCCCATGTTTTTATACCAAGAGCTTCGTGTGCATAAAAAACCTTCCACGGATCAGGGGTTTTAAAATTCGTAAGGTCTAATAATCCCTCATCAACTATTGCAATTGTGTAAGTCATTTCTCTTCCATTTTTCTCAGAAACAATTATTGAGGCTTCTTCTTCGGGTTTAAGTTCCACAGGCATTTCAATAATAGGATGAAGTTTAGTGGCTGGATTTTCAACCGGTAGTGATAAAATTCCGTAAAGACGAATCGGTAAATCATTAAGAGTTTGTGCATGAGGTTGTATTAATGAAATGTTTACGTAAACATTTGGTGCCATATCATAGGTCATTTCCAATTCGTAAAGAGTTTCTTTTTTATTTGTTTCAATCCATTTGGCTTGAATTATTTTTGATCCTGATTCAATACTTATTAATGCCCGTCCTGTACTTCCCGAAGGAAAGGTGATTTTTGCAGTTTCACCCACCTGATATTTCTGTTTGTCTGATGAAATGCTTAACATTGAAGCAGCTTCAGGATTTTTACGGTTTGAACGGCCAGCCCATTCCGGCCAATCCATATAAAAAACCTGTCCTGCCGAGTGTCCGCTCGAAGGATCATAAACTTCAACAAAATATCTTCCCCATTCCGGGTATTTTATTTCAAAATCAAAACTTCCTTTTCCGTTTTTAGTAGAAATTGTTTTTTCAATCACAGCTTTAGTTTGCCTTCTGTTAATATATGATGCAAGATCGTTATCATGCGAACTCCACCACCAATGCCAGTCAAGCTTATAAATTTTTGCTTTTAGGTTTTTAAGTGAAACGGGCTTTCCGAATTCGTCAAGGCTGGCAATTTCGACTGTGTGAGTAGTATCAGTAACATAAAGTTTATAATAAGAATTAGAAGCTTCTGGCAATTTAATTCCAACATAATTTTTATAAGGAGAGAAAGGGATTGAGAAATTGTCAATACTAAAATCACCACCTTCTTCAAATGCCTTAATTGAAAACTGTGCTTTTAACATTCCGGGAGAGGTTTTATTTTTTGATAACCCGACAATAACTTCTGCTTTTCCTTTACTGTTAACTCTGCCGTCGAAAACAGTTTTTTCTTGAGGGTAGTATTGTTTTGCAGGATTTGTGAAAGTGAATTTTTTATAATCTTTGAAAACAGTTTTATAGTTTCTTAAATTTAGATCAATTTTGACCTTAAGGTTTTTTGCAACGGCTCCAAATAACCAATTTACACTTAGATTTCCTCTAATAGTATCTTCGGTGGCAGGGATCATTTTTTCTCCAAAATCCAGGTCAATTTTCAAACGATTTGGTTTAACTGTTTCAATTTTGATCTTTTTTGAGAAGGTGTTTCCTCCGATTTTAATTTTTGCCGTCCAGTTTCCGGTTTCAGATTCTTGATTGGTTTTTGTCCGAAAACAATAAAATCCGTTAACTCCATCCGTTTTGCTTATTCTCTCGAACAATTGGCCTTGAGCTGTGTAAAGTTCAAAAATAACAGGGTGATTAGGAGGAAGTTTATTGTTTTTATCTTCAATTATACAACTTAAAAATAATGAATCACCCGGCCGCCAAACTCCACGATCGCCATAAATATACGCCTTGATTCCGTTTTTGCTTTTACTTCCCGAAACGTCAAAATTGCTTAGAGAGAGCGAGGAGCCATCGTCGAGACGCAAATAACCCCTTTGTTTTTCTTTTTTTACAATTAATAAAAATGGTTTATAATCAAGATCAACTTTTGCAAAACCTTTATTATCAGTATTTACTTTTGTCATTAATTGATTTTGAAAGTTATAAACTTCGAGTTCGGCATTTGGAACAGCTAAGCAAGTAGTGAGGTTTGTTATTGCAAACATCATAGAGTTGTCGGAATTGGATTTTGCTATTATCCCAAGATTAGAAGACAAAATATTTTGAGAAAGGTTTCTATCGGAAGTAAAATATGAAACATCACATGGATTATTGCGTTCCTGCCATTTATAGCCGTTTGGATAATAATATGATGAATAATATCCCGGTTCATTCCATTTATCTTCGTTTTCGAAATCAGATTTTTCAAAATCAGTAATTTCAGGCAGGTCTTTTTTAAAAGTACTATCTCCACATGAATAAGTTGAATATTCTTTTCGAAATTTGAGAATCAGCCTGTATATTGCCCCCTGTTCTTGGTTTATTAATTTTGCAAGATCTATCGAATATGTGTTCCAATTTTTAAGGTCGGAAATATTATCAGAATTTAATTTTATTGTTTTTCTGAAAACCGGCCTTGCAACCCGATTTATTTCATATGCACCGTTTAACTCGTTCTCCTGCAGAAATTGTACAATATCATTTTCAAAAATCCTAATTATTTCCAGATCAACTGCTTTTAAATTAACTGCCTGGAAAGGAAAAATAATCTCTTTGGAATTGGGCATTATAACTCCGCTTTTTAGGGTTCTTAATGCAGGTTTTAATTCATCAAAATTGATTTCATAGGTATATCGTTTCATGATTTTTTCTCCGAAGGCACTAATAACTCCCGGTTCAATATTTAATTCTACTTTGCCCGTCAATCTTTCGTCGGGAAAGACCTGAATTTCATTGTCACGAATTATCAATCGAAGTTTTTTTCCAAGTGATAAATTTATCAAACCTTTAAGATTCTGTGAAGATTTTAAAGCATTTGAAAAGAATATATTAATCGATTGTGAAGGCTTTTGTATTCGTTTTATGTCAACTACTTTAAAGATATCGCTTGCCGGAATTTTTACTTTTTCTGTTTGTTTAAAATCAATTCCGATTTTTTCCCCATCAACAACAATTTCAATTAGCTGTTCTTGTTTCGTTCGTTTCAGATTATCAATGCAAAAATTAAATTCTTTGGTTTTGTTTTCTCCACCCCAGATAATATTTAAATCTTTTCCGTCTAATTTGGCACTCACAATTTTTTTTACATCTGTTTCTTTAATTAAATCTGCCGAAATAATACTTCCCTCAAGAGTGCATAAATCTTTACTTTCCTCAGTTGATATTATTCCTCTTTCAACAAAGGAAAACGATTGTTTTATAGTTTGAAAATCAAATTTAAAGACTTTTAATTTCTGTGGAACAGTTTGTAATTTATATAAATTGAATCTGCAATTATAAATTGTTCCGGGTTTCAGATTTTCAGCAGGAATGAATTCTATAGTCCATTTATTTAACCATTGAGAACTTCCCTTAATTTTTGGTGAAAACTCAAATAATTTCATTCCTGTCAACTCGGTTTTACCTGAGTTATAGGCTGAATTTGATGATAAAACTATTTTAATACCACTTTCAACCGAGATTACGTCCGAAGTAAAACCCGAAATATAACTTTCAAAACCGGGAGGATTTTT
>CAZBSL010000198.1:0-5697 GCA_964494265.1 uncultured Bacteroidales bacterium | reverse complement strand
TTTGCAGGATTTGGATAAATTTTAAAATCATTAAAAGAGAAGATGTTGTCAATCAGTCCGCTTGAGCCACACGAGTCTAAAGGAATATTGTGATTATTAAAAATCAAATCAATATTTGTTTGATTAATAGGGTAAATATTTGCGGCAACTGTTTTATCAGGCTTAATTAATACTAATTGTGGATAATATTGTATTTGCCAATCCTCGTAAACTGACTTTCCGCCACCATTTAACCCACTTATTGCAGGATAAATACCAGAGTATTGTTGTTCGAATGCAAGCACTTCTACATCAGTATTCAAATAATTTATTGCCAAAAAAACCAATTCCCCATCATTACATCCATAAGAACTAAAAACATTATTAAAAACCGGAACAAGTTCAATACATTGTTGGCAAGTAATTCCAAAGAAATCAATACAAACAAATTTGTTGCTATCAAGATAGGAAAATAAATTGTGTGTTGTTCCATGAACATCAACAACCGTAAAATCAGAAACCGTATCGTTTACAACGGGTTGAGCATAATTACTTCCTAAGAAAAAAAAGAAAAAAATGACAATTGTTATTTTCATTTTATTTATTTAATATGCTGATTACTCCTGATTTTTGAAATTCATTATCGGTGATTATTCTATAAAAATATATTCCTGATAATAATTCTTTTGTGCTAAATTCCAATACAGTATTGGTTGATTTAATGGAGAATGTTTTTACATTAACTCCCAAATTATTATAAAGCTCAAAAACCCCTTCTTTAAAAACAAAAGAATTACTTTTTATAAATATTTTATCACTTGCAGGATTTGGATAAGGTAATGAAAAACTATTACTTATCAATGTATTCTCTTGAATAGCATTGTAAATACAATCATGCATGATGTATTTTACGACAAGCATTGCCGAATCGCTCGGATCATTATCATTAAAAAAAGTATAGGCTATTAGGCTGCATCCCAATTGTCCGCTTGGCTTGTAATGTCCCGAAAAAATTGTAGTCGTTTCATTAGGCTGAATAGTTGCAGGAACTATCGACTCAAATGTATAGGGAGGAAAACAACTTAACCAACAAAAAATATCTTCGGTATCATTTAGTATTTGTATATATCGCTTTTTACATTGAACATTTAAAGTATTTGTGGAAATGTTTTTTACATCAATTTCAGCAAGGACTTCATAATTGTAATAATATACGGTATCGCCCTGATAAACATATGTGTAAAGAGTATCAGCATTAACATCTCCCTGTATTTCAATTGTGTCGTTGCTAAGAAGATTACCCTCATAAAACAATTCAAGGTTTTGGGTTTTTCCGATTGTTACTATAAAAACAGATAACAATCCTATTAATAGACTTTTACTAAACATTATTTTTCGGTTTTTAAATTATCAAAAAATTCTTTATTTATACAAATTAATGCTTTTTGTTAGCTTAAGTGAAATTGCAAATTTATTGGAAATCTGAGTTCCATTCATATACCTGTAAATTGGTATGTCAGGATAAATTGAAATACTAAAACCTTTTGCAGGTATAAAATTTATTTCAGGTACGAAATTTATTAGTTGCCCGCCGCTTGATTCAACAATTTGTTCATTTTCTCTTGAAGATTTCATTCGGTATTCATACCTGATTTGAGCGATTACACTTATTATTTTATTGATTTTGTATGAACCGTACAAAGACATCAAATATAGGTTACCATATTTGTCATCAAAATTTTGAGATTCTATTCTGTTGGCAAACTCAATAAATCCTCTGAAAGAAACACTATATTTATCAAATCTTTTATTCATAAAAAGGCTGACATTAAATTTTAGGCTTCCTGATGAGGGTTGTAAAAATATTGGAAGCTTTACATTATTTGTTTCCTTGTCAAAAACTCCAACCGGAAGTTTAACTCCGATTCCGGTAATTATATTAAAACCTGTAAAATTATTTTTAACAATTGAATACATAAGATTAATTTCTGCATCGCCAAACCCATAACCTTTCAATGGTTCCCATTCTGAAATATTATATTTCTTTGTTTTGTTTATAAAATAACCAATTTGTCCTTGAATACTCAATCTGGGTAATATTCCATATGCTATGTTGACACCTGTAAAATTATAATTCAATTTGTCGGACGGAATGGATGCTTTTTCATCGCCGGAAAAATAAGTGTCGGAGTAGCTGTATTTATAAGTCGTGCTAATCAATAATGTTTTATAAGGAATACCTGATACATTTTCAAAACCGCTAATCGGATTTCCGGCACCGCAACATTGCGATTGAACTTTTATTATAAAAATAAAGTAAAAAATAAAAAATATTAGAAAACCTTTTTTCATTACATTAGATTTTAAAATGGTAATATTCTAATTTTAATTTTCTCACTATCAATATTTGTGCTATTAGAAACTGTGCAAGTAATTGTGTTAATTCCAGTACAACAAGTTCCGGCCATATATTCAATCTGCTTTCCTGAGCCATTTAATTCGCCATGATCGGCTTCCCAACTATATTTCAAACCATCCCCTTCTGCAACTACCGTGATTTTTGTATTTACCCAAACGTTTAAAACAGTATCGTTAGCTGTTAAACTAATTATTTTTACATCTCCTGTTCCATTTGTTGAAGGTGGATCGTTTTTTTTACAAGCGAGGAAAAAAATCATACCTGCAAGAATTATAATGTAAAATAATTTATTGTTCATTTTAGTAAATTTTAATTTCATTGGTTTGTTGATATTTTCTTGATTTGCTTATAAATTTCTTCCTCATCACCAGGAATATACATTGCTTTTTGCCAGACAATTTCTCCATCTCCATTTAATAAAAACGTTTGAGGAGTTAATACAACATTCATTGCCCTTTTAAAATCAGAGTTTGGATCAAGCAAAACTATATAATCCCATCCTTTTCCATTAACAAATGGCGCAACAAGGTTTGAATTTCTTGCATCATCAACCGAAATAGCATATAAAACAACTCCTGTTTCGTCAACCCAATCTTCATAAACTTCGTTAATAGCAGTTAACATTTTTACAGGAGGCTTGCAACAGGTTTTCCAAAAGCAAATTAAAATAGGTTTTCCATTGTTTGCAATCTCAGAAGTATTAAGCATTTTGCCATTTATATCTTTAAGATTAAATGTTGGCAATTTGTTCATTAAAGTGTCTTGTTGCTGGCCTTTGCAAAAAACATGCATACCCATTAGGATGACAATGAGAAAAATAAACTTAATTTTTAATTTCATTTTTTTTAATTACGCTTTCATTTTGTCTAAATTCTTAAGCTGAAAAAGCATTAATAATAATAAGATAATTTTTCATTCCGGTAATTATACAATTGTCCCATAAATCAATCCGCTGATTGTTGCCATTATCGAAACTAAAATTACATAAACAATGGTTTTTTGTGTTCCGATAACACTTCTAATTACGAGCATATTTGGTAATGATAATGCTGGTCCTGCCAAAAGTAAAGCAAGTGCAGGCCCTTGCCCCATTCCATTATTAAGTAAACCTTGAATTATAGGAATTTCAGTAAGTGTTGCAAAATACATGAATGAACCAAAAATGGAAGCAAAAAAGTTCGAGAATACTGAATTCCCACCAACGAGTGATGAAATCCATTCGCTCGGAATAATACCTTCGCCATCAACCGTTCCGAGCAATAAACCTGCAATTAACACTCCGGCAGCAAGCAAAGGCATAATTTGTTTTGTAAAGCCCCAACTTTCCCTTAGCCATTCTTGCGATTCACCGGGTGTAATCATTGTAAGAATTGTTAAGCCGATTACAGCTATTACAAATGGAATTAAGGGTTGCATTGGAAAAATTAAAGCTGTTGCTATAACCGGAATTGCCGCAAGAGCGACAAATAAAGGTTTCATTTTCAATATTTTTATTAAGGAATAAATAAACATTAATCCGAAAAATGCAGTAATCTGCCATTTGTAAGCCCAAAGCCAATACATGAAACCTTCAGAAGTATCAGGTTTGCCCCAATTAGCGAATACGAGAATTAAAACCAAAACAAAAAAATGATATGATGTTTGCCATAAGGGCCGTACTTCTTTAATATCAGGAAAATCCATTTTCTCGGCTCTCATTCTTTCTTCCTTTCGGTAAATGAAGGACATGATTATACCGATTATAACACTAAAAATAACCGCGCCAATAATTCGGGCAATACCAAGGTCGAATCCTAAAATTCGAGCTGTAAGAATAATTGCTAAAATATTGATTGCAGGACCTGAATATAAAAATGTGATAGCTGGTCCTAATCCTGCTCCGCGTTTGTGTATGCTTGAAAACAGAGGCAAAATTGTGCAACTGCAAACAGCAAGTATTGTCCCTGATAATGAGGCAATCAGATATGCTTTCCATTTTTTTGCTCCTGCACCGAAATATTTAATTACAGCACCCTGACTAACAAAAACTGCTATTACACCTGCAATAAAAAATGCAGGAATGAGGCAAAGTAATACATGTTCCTGAGCATACCACTTTGTTAGCTCAAAGGCTTCTAATAGTGCATTGTCAAATCTTGCCGAACCGATTGGCATGAAATAGGCAAACAAAAAAAGGCCAAATATCCATGCAAATATTTTAAGTTCTTTTTTAAATTCCATTCTAAACTATTTATTCTAAATGATTACTTCTCACAGCATTTTATGTTTGATTTTAGAAGTTTTCTTGTATCACCAAGAACTTCATGTACCCAACAATCATCATTACCCGCACTTTCTCTTATTGTTAGAGCAATGATATAGGATATTTCTTTAGGAGTAGCACCTGCTTGGATTGCTCCTGAAAAATGCTTTTTTACGCAAGGAGCCGAACGTCCTTTTATTGCAAGTGCCAAACAAATAAATTGATAAGTTTTTTCATCAATCATTCTTTTTTGTTCATACATTTTATCAAGATTATCGAACATCTCGGTAAATTCGGGAAAGTTTTCTGAAAGAAATCGCATTATATAAAGTTTGTTTTTTTTATAAAAAGTAAATTATAATGTAGTATAATCCTGCTATAATAAAAATTATGGAGACAATTCGGCGAAACCAAATTTCAAATACTTTAATTTTTTTATAAACATTACCGATGCCTCCAACTGCAAAAGCAATTAACCAGGCAAATATAATTACCGGCAATCCTGTTCCTACGGCAAAAATAATTGGTAAGTATAATCCTGATGCTTGGGTAATGGTCATAGGAATTAGCATTCCGAAATATAATACACCGCTATAAGGGCAAAATGCCAATGCAAAAACAATTCCCAGCAATAAAACACCCCAAAAACCGGATTTGCTTTTTTCTTCCAATTTTTCAGAAAGTTTAGAAATTCCCGGGAATTTAATTTTTATAATGTCAAGCATAAAAAGGCCGATAATAATTAAAATAGGGCCGAGAAGCCTCTCTCCCCATTCCTGTACAAATCCTGAAATTTTAAACTGGCTTGCACCAAAATAAAAAATCAGGCCAATTCCCGTATAACTTATTGCTCTTCCTAAAGTATAGATCAGTCCATTGAAAAACACCTTGTTTTTGTTTTCTATATCTTTGCTTATAAAAGCAATAGCCGTAATATTGGTAGCTAAGGGACAAGGGCTGATTGCTGTCATTAAACCTAATAAAAATGCTGATAGCAAAGGTAGTTGAGTATTGTCAAGCAAATTCTGAAGGAATTCCATAATGATATTTTTTTATT
>CAZBSL010000197.1:0-5699 GCA_964494265.1 uncultured Bacteroidales bacterium | reverse complement strand
AATATTCTTGTTACTATTAAGCATTTTATGGTTTTTGTGATTTCACCGCTTATTCTATTTTTGAAATAAATTCGTTAAAATCTCCTTATTATTTTCATTCTTACCGGAATGAATGTACAAATATAACACAATTTAATTAGAAGTTCATTATTTATATAATTATTTTTTATTTTTTGTTTGACTGTCGAAATTTAGTCAAAAATCTTCATAAAAAAACCCAAAAAATCTTCAAATTTTGTCGGATTAAATCTTGAGATCGGAATATTACATTTTCTTTACCTTTGTTTTTTGTTTTCAAACACGATAAATAATATGAAGAAAAAGTGTATATTTTCTCTTGTTTTTTTACTAATATCAGTTACAGCTTCGGTATTTGCCCAAACTAATAGGCTTTCAGTTGATAAGAATAAAGAAGATCCTAATAGATTGTTGCGAATTGAAACCCCTGTTAAAGAAGCCTCAAATGCCTATAATGTAATACCTTGCGGTGAAGGCGGACTAATGGTGTTTTATGAGAGCATCGAATTAACAGAAGAAAAACTCGCAAAATGGTATTTTATTTTCTACGACAATTTACTAAATGTTAAATGGAGCCTTGAAATTCCATTAATTAAAGCAATTTCATATAAAGATTTTCAATTATCCGGTAAACAACTTTATTTATATTTTCAAAAAAAGGGCGGAATTAAATCGGATGAGAAAAATTTTCAATTAATAGAAATTCAAATTGATTCGGGTGATAATAAAATTATAAGTGGAATAATACCGGAAAAAGCAAAATTTATAAAGTTGTTAGTTTACGGAAAACATGCCTACATTGGACTTAACGAAAGAAAAAATAATGCTTCAATTTGTATTATAAATCTGATTTCATTGGAGTCTAAAAATATTTCTATTGGAAATAATAAGCCATGTTTTTTAGAAAATATTAATATTGATACTTTTAACAACAATCTGAATGTAATCACACATAATTTTACTTCCAAAAGAAACGTAGAGTTAATGATCAAAGAATATACTTTAAATGGCGACTTGATTAATTCTTTGACAATAAATAATAATCAGAACAGCACATTATACGCATCGCAATTAATCCATACCGAAAAAAATGAAAAATATCTGATCGGGACATATTCCAATAATGTTCCTGATAAGAATGACATGGATGATAATGATGTTTCGGTTACAGGATTTTATTTTATAGAAATATTGAATAATAAACAACAAGGCATAAATTTTTATAATATTCTTGATTTCAAAAACCTTAATACTTCCGTGAAAGGAAAAGAAATTCATAAACTTCGAAAAAAAGCCAAGAACAAAAAAGGCGGAAAAGCTATTTCAATTGATTACCGTTTATTAGTTCATGATGCTATTTATCGTGATGAAAAATTTATTATTCCTTCCGAGGCTTTTTATCCTGAATATCGTACGGTTTCACGAATGTATTATGATTATTATGGGCGTCCTATGCCTCAAACATACACTATTTTCGAGGGATATAATTATTATAATGCAAATGTTTTTTGTGTTGATGAAAAAGGAAATATTTTGTGGGATAATAGTATAAGTATTTGGAATATTGTTTCGTATGAAATGGAAGAACAAATTTCTTTTTTTGATGAAAATAATGAGATCGTTATTGTTTTTTCAAGTGAAGGGAAAATTGCTTCAACAATAATTGATGAGAGCGAAACTGTTGGAGATTTGGAATTTACAAATATTGAAACAACTTATCCGGGTGATATAATTATTGATGAAGAATTAAGTAGTTTAAAATATTGGTACGGAAAATTTTTCATTTGCTATGGTTTTCAAACGATAAAAAATAATTCATTGCCAAGAAATGAGAAAAGAAAAGTTTTTTATATAAATAAGATTGCTTTTCAATAATTTATTAATTTTGCAAAATCTTAAGTTGTTAATTACTAAGAATTTTTATTAAAGTATGAATGCTATTGGTGTTATTCAGAGGTATATAAAGTATTATTTTACATCAAAAACAAAGTTTAAAATACATTCGCCTTTTGTTTATGATTTCATTACTAATGTTTTGGAAGATAATACCGCTTATAAAGAATATCAAATTTCAAAACTACTATACAATAATTTATCCAAGAATGATAATGTTATTGAAGTAGCTGATTTTGGAACCGGTGCTAAGTCTTATCCCTATTCATCCTCATTAAAAAGAATTTCAAAAATGACTCAGCGCTCATCTATTAAACCAAAATATGGTGAGTTGCTTTTCAGATTAATAAAATATTACAAACCCCAAACAATTATCGAAGTTGGAACCTCATTAGGAATCAGTACTACATATTTAGCCTTAGCGAATCCCTTAGCAAAAATAACAAGCATCGAAGGATGTTCAACTACAGCTGCAAAAGCTACAGAAAACTTCGATCAACTTAAATTGAAAAACATTGAACAAATCATTGGAAATGCTGATATTTTCCTTTCAAAGCTATGTAAAAAAACTGACAAACTGGACTTTGTGTTTTTCGATGCAAATCATAAAAAGAAACCAACCATAGAATATTTTGAGCAATGTCTTGAAAAATCACATAATGATACGATATTTGTTTTCGATGATATCAATTGGTCTCAAGGTATGGTTCAAGCCTGGGAATATATTAAAAATCATCAAAAGGTAAGACTTACAATAGATATTTTCTTTCTTGGAATAGTATTTTTTAAAAAAGAATTAAGTAAAGAGAATTTTAAAATCAAGTTTTAATAATTTGTTTATACATTTGTCAACGCATCAAAAAAATACTATGGAAAACGAAGTAATAAAATTAATCGACATTGTAAGAAACTTTAAAGTTGGAACCGAAATTGTTCGGGCTTTACGATCAATCTCTCTTTCAGTTAATAAGAATGAATTCGTTGCTTTAATGGGCCCTTCCGGTTCCGGAAAATCAACCCTTATGAATATACTGGGTTGTCTTGACACACCAACGAGTGGGAGCTATATACTTAACAGCAACGATGTCAGTCAATTAAATGATAACGAACTTGCCGAAATTCGTAATAAAGAAATAGGCTTTGTTTTTCAGACTTTTAATCTTTTACCGAGATCGACAGCCCTTGAAAATGTTATGCTTCCGTTGATTTATGCCGGATATAACAAAAATAATAGAATGATAAAGGCCGAAGATTCATTGGGAAAAGTAAATTTGTTAGACAGAATTCAGCATAAACCCAACGAATTATCGGGCGGACAACGACAAAGAGTAGCTATTGCACGTGCTTTAGTTAACAAACCTTCGATAATTCTAGCAGATGAACCAACCGGAAATCTTGACTCAAAAACCTCAATTGAAATAATGGGCCTGATCGAAGAAATCCACAAAGCCGGTAATACAATTATTATTGTTACACACGAGGAATCTATTGCAAGGCATGCACATAGAATAATCAGGCTGATGGATGGGGAAATTGAATCTGATGAGATAAATAATGATATATATGTTGTCTCAGATTATAAATCCAATAGCATTGTAAAATAATATTCTGATTTCATGTCGAGAATATATACTAAAACAGGCGATAAAGGAGAAACATCTTTAATTGGTGGAAGTAGGGTTAAAAAAAATCATCAGCAAATTGAAGCTTACGGAACTGTCGATGAATTGAATTCTTACATTGGGCTCATACGGTCTCAGGAAATTCCAAAAGAAATCATTACGGCATTAATTGAAATACAAAAACACCTTTTCATTATCGGTTCTATTCTTGCAACAGATTCAAAAATAATCAAAGAAAGTCCTTATAAAATTTCCGAAGAAAATATAAAATTTCTTGAAAATGAGATCGATAAAATGAATTCCGGCCTTCCGGTATTAAAATCTTTTATCTTACCTGGTGGAAATTCAATTGTTTCGTTTTGTCATATTGCCCGTTGTGTTTGCCGGCGTAGCGAACGCATTGTTATTGGATTTTCAAACAATGAAGATGATAACTCCATGCTTAAAATTTATCTAAACAGACTTTCTGATTATCTTTTTGTATTAGCAAGAAAACTTGGAAAGGAATCAAATTTAGAAGAAACATGTTGGTGTCCATAAAGTTATAATTGTTAATTTTTTTTTAAAATAATATTGGTAATTATTAAAAAAAAATTACTTTTGCACAAATTTGAAAACAAAATTTTAACAATGTATTGGACATTAGAATTAGCCTCAAAACTTGAAGATGCACCTTGGCCGGCGACAAAGGATGAACTTATTGACTATGGAATAAGGTCAGGCGCACCTCCTGAAGTTGTTGAAAATTTGAAAGAGATAGAAGATGAGGGCGAAACTTATGATAGGATTGAAGATATCTGGCCGGATTATCCTACAAAAGATGATTTCTTTTTTCACGAGGACGAATATTAAGCTTCTAAAAACTAAGGCTTTGGTCTTCCGATAAAAAACTGAAATTCACACTCCCATAATTTCTTTGTTTTAGAAAATATTCATGATCTGAAAAACATGATTTTTCTGAATGTTCAATTATCAAACACCCATTCTTATTCAATATATTATTGCTAAAAACCAACTCTGTAACTTTCTCGATATGTGGTAAAGAATAAGGAGGATCTGCAAAAATTAAATCAAATTTTTTAGAAATTGTATTTAGAAAACTGAAAACATTTGCCCTAATCACTTTGATGTTTGAAAACTTTATTTCATAAACATTTTTGCTGATAAAATCGATGCATTTAAAGTTTTTGTCAACAGCAACAACGCTTTTAGCTCCTCGCGAGGCAAATTCATAAGAAATACAACCAGTACCTGAAAACAGGTCAAGTACATCAAGCGTATTATAGTTGAAATTATTATTAATTATATTGAATAAACTTTCTTTTGCAAAATCTGTTGTTGGCCTGATATGCAAATTTTTAGGTACATTAATTTTTCTCCCTCTATTCTTTCCACTTATAATCCGCACAAATTTGAGTTTAGTAAATTATAAAAAAAATGTTCGGGAATTTCATCAAAAACATAACTGTATTTAAACAATTCGCTTCTTTTCCCAAAACTAATTTCTCGAATATAATTATATGCAATTTCGTATAATGAAGAGTTTTTTTGAATATTACCCAGCAAAATAAGCTCAACTTCCTCAGGATTAATTCTTAATTGTTCGAAAACAAAGATCAGAAAATATATAAAATCCTCTTTTGTTTTATATTTAAAACTATTGTAAAAAATTAATCGCTTTCCGTCAATTAAAACTACATCAAAAATTGAATTTCTGACATTTACAAATACCTTATTTTTAATATTCTGATTTTTATGGTTTATTAAAATCCCTTCAATTAAAGTATTTGAAATATTTGAAATTATGGCATCCGGAAACATTGAAGATATTTTTTCTCTCAGATTTTTCAAAATTGAAAAAACATTAAATGCCTCAAGATTAGGCATACTATTACTTATAATATCTTCGTCTTCTCTAACATTATGACTGAATTTCAAATAAGTATTTAGCTCGGCCGGATCGAATAAAGGCATAGGGATTAATGTTGATTTTTCACTTTCAACAATAAAATTTATAGCAGCAAACTTTTTCCCTATCCAGTTAAATTGTAAAAACAATTCCTCAATTGCCAATAGAACAACACTTTCGTGAGTTACTGAAGTCGCGATAGATTCCGGCTTGCTTAATTGGTAAGATTCAAGCGATAATAATTTATTACGATTAAC
>CAZBSL010000196.1:1599-5749 GCA_964494265.1 uncultured Bacteroidales bacterium | reverse complement strand
GGGTTTCCTTCAATATAACCTTCATTATTAAATAAAGTACTAAAAACAGGAAGTTCATTATCAAAAACATTACTTGAGATTATTTTCATTGCTCCAATCATTTTATCACCGTCATAGGCTGCTACTTCATCTCCAATTTCTAAACCGGCAATGTAAATTGTATAAACCGGATCGGCAGGATTTCCACCTTCGAAAGCAAAATGAACGGGTAGCGGTCTTTCATATGAAAAGCTTTTAGTGTTTATAGGAACATTATAAATTAATATATCATCGGAAAACATTTTAATTAAATAACCTTCACCGGAATGCACATCACCAAGGCCATTTACCCAATTAGGACCGATTTTCCTTAATACATTTCCATCGGAGTTTCGTATAAAAGCAAGATTATCATTCAAAATACCATTAAAAGCATCCAAGGCATTTAATGTTTCGCTTGGCAAATAACTGACAAACTGAAAACCAGCATTCAAATCTATTGGTGTTTGAGGATTAACAGCCTCTCCATCTATTATTAGAAAATCTGCTTCGTTCATTTTAAACAAATATCCTTCAATGGAAACCCAATCGCCAATACCGTTTACCCAGTTCGGTCCAATTTTTCTCACCATGGTTCCTTCCGAATCTCTAACAAAATTAAGATTATCGTTTAGATTATTTTCCAACACAACAAGCATATCTGGATTTTGTAGGGAGCGGTTTGATGAAATAAATTGAAAACCTGCATTTAACACTATTTCCTGTTCTTGTTCAGGATCTTTTGCCATGGTGGCTACATTTGCAACCATAGCCTGTGTAAATATCATGCACATTTCGAGGCTATTTACACTTAAGCCAATAACATCATCAGATGTGTGTATGTATGGACTGTAATTTTGAGCGTCTTCAAACGGGAAAATTCCCATATACCCATTATTATTAAATGAAGTGTGATCACTATCACCTCCGGAGAGAGAACCCATCCCAACAATAAAGTCCGGAAGATATAAAGCACAAACATCCATATAGAAATCAGCTAATGGTTGCGCAGAAGAAGGGGCGATAATGTCTGTAAGGATAGGATTACCGGGATGACGGTATCCGCACATATCAATATTAAAATAGCCGAGAATATTAAGTCCTTCTCCGGCTGCCCATTCGGCATAAGCTTCACTACCATATAAACCATATTCTTCACCCGACCATGCACAAAATATAACTGTCCTGTCGGTCTCAAAATCAGACATTACTCTGGCAACCTCCATTACGCCACAAGTACCCGAACCATCATCATCGGCCCCGGGTGCATTTCCTGAATAGCTGTATGAATCATAATGGCCACCTATTACCACGTATTCATCCGGATATTTTGTTCCAAGCTTTGTCGCCAAAACATTATCGCTGGCAGGGCCACTTGGCATATTAAAATCAAAAAGTTCGACTTCATAGCCATAACTTTCAAATTGGCCCTTTAACCAGTTTTGTGCTTCAACTGCCTCTGGGGAATAAGAATTTCTGGTCCCATAATCCTGCAAATGTTGTAAATTAGACAGAAAAATATTTGTATCCACTTCCTCCATCATTTCTTCAATAGTTGGATTAAGGCGTAAGGATCCTTTAGAATATTTGAAATTTTTCTCCGGAAGGTTTATTTTTTTATGGTAAATTTTTACAATCCTACCAATTATCGGAGGATGTATCTTAATATCAGTATCTGTTGTAAGAATCAGATAATTATCGGTTTCAGCTAAAGTTTCACCAAGAGATGAAACCTGTGAAGCGTAGTCGCCTTTTATTCCTTTGTGAAACCATGTGATATAATAATTTTGGTTTTCAGTCCAGCAATTTTCATCTAAAAGTGTATAATTGCCCTGATAATCGTCTTCAGCTGAGCCGATGATAAAATCGTCAGTTGAATAATGGATTTTTAGTGACTGATTTGCATGAAGTGTTTTAAGTTCCTTCAATCCTTTGTAATTAACCAAAACAAGTTTGTCAGCAAATGTTAAGTTAATAAGTAAAGTTGCTACGAGTAAAAGAAAAATTTTTTTCATTTTTTTTTGTATTATTAGTTAAACTTGAATTTTAGACAAAAGTTTGTTTCAAAGAGTTGCAAATCATTATAATTAACTTTTATTAATATGATATTTTTATATTTGACTCATATTTATAAAAATTGAATTTTAAATTTGAAACGAAATTCTGAAACGAATTAATATTAATTATTGGTATTAAACATCATAAGAAATTATGCTTTTTTTGTTATTTTAGAATTGAACAGCCCTGATCCCTCACTATAATTAGCGATTTGATTTAATTAGTTTTTATACCTTCGCAGCTTCAAAAAATTAACAAAGAAAATGAATTATAATTTTGCAGAAATAGAAAAAAAGTGGCAAAAATATTGGAACAAAAATAAAACCTATAAGGCTGATATAGAAAAATCTAAGCCTAAATATTATGTTTTAGACATGTTTCCATATCCTTCTGGAGCCGGCTTGCATGTTGGCCACCCACTCGGATATATTGCCTCCGATATTTATTCAAGATATAAAACCCAAAAAGGATTTAATGTTCTTCACCCAATGGGTTATGATGCTTACGGCTTGCCCGCCGAACAATATGCAATTCAAACGGGAACGCATCCTGAAGTAACTACAAAGAAAAACATTAAAAGATACAGAGAGCAATTAGACCGAATTGGTTTTGCTTACGACTGGGACAGGGAAGTCAGGACTTGCGATCCTTCATATTATAAATGGGTTCAGTGGACTTTTATTCAATTATTCAATTCATGGTATGATAAAAAATCGGATAAAGCAGAAGGTATTTCGGATTTGATTAAGGAACTCGAAAAAAACGGAAATAAAAACATTCAGGCCTCTTGCGATGACGTTCAAGTTTTTTCATCTGATCAATGGAATAAAATGAACGAAGCTCAACAGCAAAACGTTTTGATGAAATATAGGCTTGCTTATCTTTCGGATACTATGGTAAACTGGTGTCCCGAACTTGGAACTGTTTTAGCAAACGATGAAGTGAAAGATGGATTTTCGGAACGTGGCGGACATCCGGTTGAGCGTAAACTTATGAAGCAATGGTCGCTCAGAATCACAGCCTATGCCCAACGTTTATTGGATGGACTTGAAAAAATCGAATGGTCGGATTCATTGAAAGAAGTTCAAAGAAATTGGATAGGCCGCAGCGAAGGAGCTTCTGTTAATTTCAAAATTAAAGGTTTTGATGATATTATCGAAGTTTTTACAACCAGAGCTGATACATTATTCGGGGCAACTTACATGGTTCTTGCCCCCGAACACAAACTACTTAAGAAAATTGTTCCGGATGATAAAAAAGAAGTTGTTAATAATTATATAAAATGGGCAAAAAATCGCTCGGAAAGAGAACGAATTTCTGAAATTAAAAATATTACGGGTGAATTTACGGGTGCTTATAGTATAAACCCATTGAACGGTGAAGAAATTCCAATTTGGGTTGCCGATTATGTTTTGGCAGGTTATGGAACCGGAGCAATTATGGCTGTTCCCGGCCACGACAGCAGAGATTTTGCGTTTGCAAAACATTTTGATCTGCCGATAATTCAAGTTGTATGTAAAGAAAATGAAACTCCTTCCGATCCCAAAGACTGGACCGAATCATATGATGCTAAAGAAGGTAAAATGATAAATTCAGGTTTTATAACCGGATTGAATGTTAAAGAAGCAATAAGCGACACTATTAAAAAAATCGAAGAATTAGGAATTGGATACGGAACTATAAATTTCAGGTTGCGTGATGCCATTTTTAGCCGTCAAAGATATTGGGGCGAGCCATTTCCTGTTTATTATAAAAACGGAATGCCTTATGTTATGGATGAAGGCGAATTACCCCTTCGCCTCCCCGAAGTCGATAAATATCTTCCAACCGAAATCGGCGAGCCTCCACTTGCAAGGGCAAATAATTGGAAAACCAAAGAAGGTTATCCTATCGAAACCAATACTATGCCCGGGTTTGCCGGATCAAGCGGGTATTATTTAAGATATATGGACCCTAAAAACGATAAAGAATATTTCTCGAAAGAAGCAAATGAATATTGGCAAGATGTTGATTTATACCTCGGAGGCGATGAACATGGAACCGGACATTTAATTTATTCACGTTTCTGGAATAA
>CAZBSL010000196.1:0-1499 GCA_964494265.1 uncultured Bacteroidales bacterium | reverse complement strand
GGAAGCGAAGTCGAAAAAATGTCGAAATCGAAACACAATGTCCAGAATCCTGATGAACTAATTGATAAATACGGTGCTGATACTTTTCGACTATATGAAATGTTTCTCGGGCCATTAGAACATCACAAACCCTGGGACACAAAAGGAATTGAAGGAGTTTTCAGATTTATTAAAAAACTTTGGCGGCTTTACCATGACGACGACAACAATTTCATTGTTTCCGATGAAAAACCCACAAAGGAAGAATATAAAATTCTGCATAAAACCATCAAAAAAGTTAGTGAAGATATCGAACGTTTTTCTTTCAATACTGTTGTAAGTACTTTTATGATCTGTGTAAATGAATTAACTGAAATTAAATGTAATAAAAGAGAAATATTATCAGACTTAACTATCCTGATTTCTTCATTTGCCCCACATATTGCCGAAGAATTTTGGAATTTGCTCGGAAACAATGAAAGTATAACTAAAGCTAAATTCCCAAAATTAAGAAACGAATATTTAGTAGAAAGCACATTTCTTTATCCGGTTTCTTTTAACGGTAAGATGAGATTTAAGATTGAATTACCGAAAGATATGCCAAAAGAAGAAATCGAAAAAACTGTATTAATTGCCGAAGAAGCTCAAAGATGGATTGTGGGGAAAAAACCCAGGAAAATAATTATCGTACCAAATAAAATCATTAATATTGTAATTTAGATTTTTTTTGAACTGATTATATATAATATGAAAAGGCCGATTTTTTTGTTCTTTTTTTGTTCTTTTTTCATAACACATGCTTTATTATCTCAGGAATTTAGGGAAGTAAATAATTTTGCATTTAAAAAAGGCGAAAAATTAAAATATCGGGTTTATTATGATTCGTGGTTAACGGCAGGAATAACAGCAGGAATTGGAACTTTATCTGTTAAACAGGGCAATAGAAAGTTTAATGATCGAAGCACATATCATATCGAAGTAATTGGCAAATCGGTTGGTGTATTTAATTTGTTTTTCAAAGTCAGGGACAAATTTGAATCTTTTATGGATGAAACCGCCCTAATTCCATGGTATTTTGTTAGAAGAACAAGAGAAGGCGGTTTTAAAAAAAATGATGATGTAACATTGAATCAGATCGAACATTATGCCAAAAGTAATAATGAAAAAATTGATATTCCGCCAAATGTACAGGACATTGTTTCTTCGTTTTACTATTTAAGAAACCTTGATTTCGATCAAATAATAAACAATGAATTAAGTGTAAATTTTTATCTTGACGATACAGTTTATAACTCAAAAATATCTTTTTTAGGAAAAGAAATTGTTGAAACAGAAATAGGCACTTTCAATTGTTTAAAATTTAGCCCGATGATGGCTACCGGAGAAGTTTTCGACGATCCTTATCCTCTTAGTGTTTGGATTACCGACGATAAAAACCATATCCCAGTTTTACTTGAATCAAAAATAATAGTCGGTTCGGTGAAAATAGAATTAATAAAATATTCGGGATTAGCAAATCC
>CAZBSL010000195.1:0-5752 GCA_964494265.1 uncultured Bacteroidales bacterium | reverse complement strand
GAGTCTGTCCGGTCGATATGATTTTCCATCAGGAAGCAAAATTTCTGCTTCGTTCTTAATTTCCAAACCTTTTTTGAAATATTTATTAATTCCGGGATTTGAAATTAAATGCTTAATGATATTTTGCAATTGAGTTTTTTCTTCATTGTCAAGGATTCCATCTAAAAGAAAAGAATTTACAACACCATCAACATCTTCTATGGTAAAAATCTGAGATAAAATAGTGTGAACCAGATTTCCCCAATCTTTGTTTCTTTCGGGGTCTTCGACATCCCAAACATCAGGAGCTAACCTGCTTATCAACATTTTATTTCTCCATTCGTTTGAAATAAATGAATTGAGTTTAAAATTTTTATCTCCTGATTTCTTCTTACTTTTTGAACAAGTAGCTTTCTCACCATAAGAATATTCCAATTTTGTTTCAGACCAATCACCATTTTCTTTTAGGAAATATGAAAACAATAATGGCAAAGAACTATTATTGATTTTTTTTGGAGGTAGTTGCGATAAAATATACAAACGTTCCGAAGGCCTTGTCATTACAACATATAATAAATTCAATAAATCGAGAAAAGACTTTTCCTTTTCTTCAATAAATAAATCTGAATACTTGGTTTCTTCCAAATCTTTTGTTGCCTGAAATAAAGCTGTTTTTAGCTCCGGAATATTCTCATCCTGATAATCAACCCAAATTGAGCTTCGTGAAATATCTAATTTTTCGTTGGCAAAAGGGAAAATAACTATCGGAAATTCCAAACCTTTTGCTTTATGAATTGTCATGATTTTTACGGCATTAATTCCTTCGGGAATTACAAGCGACAAAGATTTTTTATTCTTTTCCCACCACTCTAGAAATTCGGATAAATTTGTATTTGTTTCAGTTGTAAATTTTAAAACCGAATCAAGAAAAAATTGTAAATATGGATTTACATCTTCTTTATCAAAAAAATCTCTGATAAGTTTTTCACACAGGTCATAAACCGGCAGGGCATCCAATTCTTTCAAATTTGTTTTAAAACCTGACTTCTTTAATAAATCAAGCAAATTCGAGCGGGAATCTTCTGTTTTGTTTCCAATTGTGTTTTCAGGAGTTTTATTAATATTGAATAGATGTTGGTTAAAATTGCCACCCTTAATTTTATTATTTTCCAATAAGAAATTAATAATTTCGGTTTGTGAAATTTTGTCATCAGGTTTAATAATGAATTTCAGAAAAGCAATCAAAAAACTAACCTCCGACGAATTAGATAAAAGCAATGACTCGGATGAAATGACATTAATATTATTTTCAATAAGATAGCTTGCAATTCGACTGGCATCAGAATTTTTTCGGCATAAAATTGCTATATCTTCAAGAGTAAAATTATCTTCAAGCGTTTCTAAAATAATTTCATGGATCTTAATGAAATTCAAATCTTCAAAAGCAAATTCTTCATTATCTCTTTCAACAAAATTAAATTGAACATATCCTCCTAAATTTTCATTTAAAAAGTCTTGTTCCACATTTGAATAAATCAGCTTGAATTTCTCAGGCAAAAGTTTGGAAACAGTATTGAAAAAATTATTGTTAAATTTAACTATTTCCGCTTTCGATCTGAAATTACAATTCAGAAATTCGGCTTTATAGTTTCTAATTAAATTTTGTTCACGTTCGTCAGACAAGGGATATTTTTCTTTTTTGTATATTTCGGGAAGCTTTGCAAACTGCTCAACCTCACCATTCCTCCAACGATAAATAGCTTGCTTCCCGTCCCCGACAAGCATATTAAAGTTTCCTTCGGCAAGTGAATTATCAATTAAAGGCAGTAGATTTTGCCATTGCAAGACAGACGTATCCTGAAATTCATCAACCATAAAATGCAGGTACTTTTCACCGAGGCGTTCATAAATAAACGGCACAGGTTCGCTTAAAACAATCTCTGAAATCCTTTTATTAAATTCCGAAATATGTACAATGTTATTTTGTGATTTTAACTCATGAAATACTTTCTCGATCTCATTAAGCAAAGAGAGAGGATAGATATTTTTACTTAAAATCAAATATGTTTTATAATTATCATAATGCTCCGAAAGGATATCTAAAATATTATTAAAGGCAGAAAGTGTTTGTTCTCTAACACTATCAATTGCTGCCATTTCCGATTCACTTGCTTTAGCGGAATACCATTTGTTTTCATTAATTGTTTTATTGACATAAGAGTTCGGAACAATTTTATCAAACTGTCGCTTATAAAGATTTTCAAAGTATTTTGCTATTCCTTTTTCACCTTGATAAAATGCTTTAATAGGGATTGCTTTTTGAATAATTAGTTCATAAGGTTTTACGGCACACAAATAAACTGAGTTTTCAAAATCCTTAATTGCCACATTAATTTTTCGATAAATTGAATTAAAACTCTCTAACGAAAGTTCTTTGAGCTTGTTAATATAAGATTGTGCATTTTCGTTAAACAATTGATTTGAAAAACTTTTCAAATCATATTCAATATTCCAATTTTGGTCATTTTCGGTTTTGGCTTCCGTAAACCTAATTAAAGCTTTTGTAAGATTTTCATCCGATCCGACTTTGCTTAATAAAATATCAATTGTTTGAGAAATAAGTTCATCGCTTTCTAATTCAATATCGAAATTTATTGGAATGTGCAGGTCGAAAGCAAAAGTTCTAATGATTTTATAAACAAAGCTATCGATTGTCCCAATAGCAAAATCGGAATAATTATGAAGAATTAATTCCAAAACTTTTGTTGCTCTTTGAGTGATTATTTCAGATTTCAGGCCGGTTTCTGATATAAGGACATTAAGAAGAATTTCTGTTTTTTCATCAATTCCCTCCTTATTCAATTTTGATAATGATTGTAAGTTCTTGATTATCCTGTCTTTCATTTCATTGGCAGCCTTGTTCGTAAAGGTAATTGCCAAAATACTCCTAAAACTCAGCGGTTCTAATAAAACTATTTTTATGTACTCTTTAACAAGCGTATATGTTTTCCCCGAACCTGCTGATGATTTATAAACTGTAAAACTCATAATTGAAAAAAAAAACTAATGTACAAAAAAAGTCCTTTTTCAAGGACTTTTTATAACAAAATTTAATTAATTAGAAAAATGATTACAAAATTAATGATTTGAGAAAGCAGAGAATCATTAATGAGTATTCTTATTTACCTACATGATTATCAGAGCATACAAAATTTTTACAATCTTTTGATTCTGGTAATGCATACTTTTTGCATAATTCAATACTATTATATATTGCCTTTGTGCAAAATGGAATGTCATTAACATAACTTTCGTCTTTTATCTGAAAAACAGATTTATAACTTATTCTTTCCATATGATTATCGAATATTTCTTTAGTTTTAAAAGGAATATCGTTAATGAATTTTTCAGGTTCGATTTTAAAAACATCTTTCGGAGAAACTGAGTTAATATTTATATCAAGATCATTCAATACATTTTCAGTATTAAAAGGAATATCGTCAATGTATGTTTCATCCTCAAGTTGAATATTAAAATCATCTGAAGTTTCTGTAGGATTAAAAGTCATTATTAATGTTGTGGTTAGGATGATTAATAAGGTCTTCATAGTTTTAAAGTTTTTAAGTTTTATTTTTTTATTAACTAAAATTGTGCCAAATATTTTTACAGGCAGGTTATCAGATTTATATAAACCAATTTTAAAAAAATACGATATTTAAAAGTGTTCGTTTTTATTTATTAAATGTCCAAAAGCGTACATTGAATTATTTAAGATAAAAAACTTAATTAAAATCATCGGATGAATCGTTCATAAAGTTAAAAAATAATTCTCGTATTTTTCATTAAGTGAGGAATAATTCATCTAACAAAATTGAAAAATGAAGCCATTAAGATTTTCATTTATTTTTCTATTTTTGTAAAATAGTTTTTATACAAAAATTTAAAAAAATGAAAAAATCAATCTACCTATTATTAATCATATTTGCATTATCCCCATCAATAATTGCCCAGAAAAACAAACAAAAAGACAAGGGTGTTTTTAAAGAAAAGAAACAGGGCTTTTACCATAAAACGATTCTGAAAAATATTTCCGATTATAATGAAACTGATAAAAATTCGAAGCCGAAAGAATATTTTGCTGTTGATTTAAGCGATTATGATTTCCCTGTAAATATTGATGAATACACAACTTATTGGCATACGCAACCAAGCTCACAAGGATCAACCGGAACATGTTGGAGTTTTGCATCAACTTCCTTTTTTGAATCTGAGGCTAAAAGAATTTCTAATGTTGAAATAAAGCTTTCAGAAATGTTTACGGCTTATTATGAATATGTTGACCGTGCAATTTATTTTGTTAAAAACAGAGGCGATGTTTATTTCAATCAAGGCTCAGAAGCGAATGCTCTTAAACGAATTATGAAAAAATTTGGTGCTGTCCCCTATTCCGATTATTCAGGAATGTTGAAAGGCCAAAAGTCGCACGATCATTCAAAGATGTTTAATGAAATGAATACTTTTCTTGAATCAGTTAAAGTTGAAAGTGCATGGAATGAAGAAGTAGTTGTTCAAACAATAAAAGATATTTTGAATTTTTACATGGGTAAACCGCCGAAGACCATTTTTTATGAAGAAAAAGAGATGAGTCCGCAAGAATTTTTATCTGATATTTTAAAAATCAATCCTGATGATTATTACAGTTTTATGTCAACAAAAGAATTGGCATATAATCAAAAAGGCGAATTAGTTGAAGCAGATAATTGGTGGCATAGTAATGATTATTACAATATTTCATTAGATGACTATATGAATACTTTGCTTGCTGCCGTTGAAAACGGATATTCGCTAAGTATTTGTGGCGATGTTTCCGAGGCCGGCCACGATAGATATGCCGAAGTTTCAATAATTCCCACTTTCGACATACCTTCGGATTTCATTGATGAAGATTCGCGTCAATTCCGATTAAGCAACAAAACCACTACGGGCGATCATTGTATTCATATTGTCGGATATAAAAAACATGATGAAGATTATTGGTTTCTAATAAAAGATTCGGGAAGTGGAGCATTCGACGGCGAAAATAAAGGTTATAGATTTTTTCACGAAGATTATATAAAATTAAAGATAATGAATTTTCTTGTGCACAAAAATGGAGCAAAAAATATCTTAGATAAAATAATCAAATAAACCATAAAGTTTGGGCAGAATCTCACAAAATTAGGTTTCGAACTTCTATGAGTTTACATTCTCTGATGAATTTCTTACTTTTGAATTACGTAAATCTTTTAAAAATATCTCTTATAATATTTTTAAAAGAATAATCATTAACATTTTTTTATTATTTTTACAAAAAATTAATATTTAATCTATTTAAAATGGGAAAAGGTGATATTAAAACAAAAAGAGGAAAAATTGTAAGAGGCTCTTACGGAGTATCGAGGCCGAGGAAAAGCAAAGAAACAATTTTTAGAAATAAAAAAGAAAAAATTTCGGAAGAAGTTAAAAGGCCCAAAATTATTGCCCCAATCGAAAAGATTCCAAAAAAGAAAGCGGAAGTTATTATACCGAAGGCAAAAGTTATAAAAGCTGAAAAAGAAATTGTTGCAAAAGTTGTTAAAGCCGAGAAAGAAATTATTTCAAAAGTCGTAAAAGCTGAAAAAGAAGTTAAAGCAAAAGTCGTTAAAGCGGAAAAAGAAATAAAAGAAAAAGTTGTTAAAACTGAGAAAGAGATAAAAGATAAAATTTCAAAACCTAAGGCTGAATCAAAAACTAC
>CAZBSL010000194.1:4169-5847 GCA_964494265.1 uncultured Bacteroidales bacterium | reverse complement strand
TATATCAATTTCTCCAAATCCCACAAAAGATGTAATAAATATTGTTTCTGATGAAATTATCAATAAAATTGAAATAATGAATCTTTCGGGACAAAGCTTAATTTCAAGTGTCGAAAATTCGCAGAAGATTCAATTAAATGTAAAAAATTATTCATCCGGAGTATATGTCATTAAAATTCATACTCAAAAAAGAATTATTACTAAAAAGTTTACAATTAACTAAAATATGTAATATTGATTTTCACAACTCCTCCAAATCATCATGTTTGGGGGAGTTTTTTCCTGATTTATCAGAGTATTGTTATTGGTGAGTTCAGGAACTATACTCCAAAGTCATCAAAGGCAATCATTTCTTCTGGAACACCATAATTGTCAAGCATTTTCAAAACTGCGTCATTCATTAAAGGAGGTCCGCAAAGATAGAATTCAATTTCTTCGGGTTCGGGGTGATTTTTAAGATAATTATCAATAATCACCTGATGAATAAAACCTTCATAACCGTCCCAATTATCTTCGGGCAAAGGTTCCGAAAGGCCTATGTTAAATTTAAAATTAGGATTTTCTTTTTCAATTTCTCTAAATTGATCAATGTAAAAAAGTTCACGCAATGATCGCCCGCCATACCAAAATGTTGCCTTCCGTTTTGTTTTTTCGGTTTTAAAAAGATTAAAAATATGCGAACGCATTGGTGCCATTCCGGCTCCACCTCCAATAAACATCATTTCGTTATTGGTTGGTTTAATAAAGAATTCACCGTAAGGGCCAGAGATAGTTACCTTGTCACCTGGTTTTCGTGAAAAGATATAGGATGAACAAATTCCGGGATTGACTTTTTTAAATCCATTTTTTTTATCATCCCAGGGAGGAGTAGCAATACGGATGTTAAGCATGATAATATTTTCCTCAGCAGGGTGGTTAGCCATTGAATAAGCACGATAAATTGGTTCAGGATTTTTCATTTTTAAATCCCACATTTTAAATGTATCCCAATCGCCCTTATATTCTTTGTCAACATCAATATCTTTGTAATTGATTTCACATTTAGGAACATCAACCTGAATATAGCCACCTGATCGGAAATCCATTTTTTCGCCTTCTGGCAATTTTACAACAAACTCCTTAATAAATGTTGCAACATTGCGGTTGGAAACAACTTCGCATTCCCATTTTTTAATTCCGAAAATCTCTTTAGGAATAGCTATTTCCATATCCTCTCTAACCTTTACCTGACAGCCGAGCCTCCAATTGTTTTGTTGTTCTTTTCTGGTAAAAAAGCCCGTTTCAGTTGGCAAAATTGAACCGCCGCCCGAAATTACCTGACATCGGCACATTGCACAAGTTCCACCGCCACCGCAGGCCGAAGGGAGAAATATTTTGTTGTTTGATAAGGTAGTCAGCAGAGTTGAGCCGGGATCGACTTCCAGTTCTTTTTCTTCATTTATTGTAAGTTGTACCTTGCCTTGTGGCATAAGTTTTCTTCTGGCATACAACAAAAGGCTTACTAATAACAAGATAATAAATAGAAAAACTATTATGCTTATTAATATGACTATTCCGATTCCAATTGATAATATCATTGTTTTAAAATTATTATTTTAAAATTAGTTGATAAATGTTTTTAAAGTTTAATACCGAGAAAGCTCATAAATGCAATTCCCATTAATCCGGTAATTATAAA
>CAZBSL010000194.1:0-4069 GCA_964494265.1 uncultured Bacteroidales bacterium | reverse complement strand
TTATTTCTTGATCTCTGTATCCAAATTATAATACCGACAACTATAAGTGCCATAGGTGGCAAAATCATAAGTCCGTTGTTTTTATATCCGAAATCGTAAAACGCTTCCGGAATTACTTTGTAGCCGTAAATTGTACCCGAACCGAGCAATTCTCTGAAAAAAGCGACAACGATTAAAATCCAACCGTAACCAATTGCATTTCCGATTCCATCAAGAAAAGCTTGCCAGGGTTTATTATTCATTGCAAAGGCTTCTAACCGTCCCATAATTATACAGTTAGTAATAATTAATCCTACAAAAACCGATAATTGTTTACTGACATCGAAAACATAGGCTTTTAAAATTTGATCGACTAAAATTACAAGGGTTGCAATAACAACCAATTGTACGATAATTCTGATTCGAGGCGGTATTCCATTTCTTAATAATGAAATAATAACATTTGAGATTGCTAAAACTGCAATAACCGAAAGTGCCATTACGAATGCAGGTTTTATTTTTGCAGTAACGGCTAATGCCGAGCAAATTCCGAGTACCTGAATCGTGATGGGATTATTTTTCCCTAATGGATCTGATAAAAGCTTTCTGTTTTTCAACGAAAACAATGGTTCTTTTGTTATGTTGTTTGAACTCATATTTTATTTATGTTTTTTAAAATAAGGTACGTAACTACTTAAATTATTATTTAGCATATCGGCCACCGCATTACTGGTAATAGTTCCTCCCGAAATTGCATCAACTCCATGTATTTTTAAATCTTGCGGCAATAGGTCAATTCCGCCTTTAACAATTTTAATTGAAGTAAATTCTCCTGAATTATTAAATATTTTTTTTCCGATAAATTGTTTTTGAAAATCTTTGGTATCAATCTCTGCTCCGAGTCCGGGTGTTTCGGCTTTATGCCCGAAAGTTACACCTTCAACTAAATTAAAATCGTTTTTCAGGGCAATATTTCCCCAAACCGGGCCCCACAATCCTTTACCTAATAAGGGAATTATGAATATGGTTTCACTTCCTTTTTTGCAAACAAATAATGGTAATTGAAATGATTCATTATTTTTTTTCCTATATAATTGTTTTTTCAAATTAATATCAAAGGCACGTTTATCGCCGTCAATAAATTTTCCGTTTTCATATAAATCAATTTGTTTGCCTTCAGGATTTAGCACTATTTCTTTTGTAATATGCTTTTTATAAAGCTCAATAGCATTTTCGGTTGTTACTTCGATATTTGCTGAGGTAAGAATACTTTTCATTTTTTCAATTTCAAGATTCCTATCCTGTGCAGGTTTCAACAACATAGCTGCCGTTGACAAAAGAGCTGCAACAATTATAACCATTATTGCAGAATATTTGAAAATATAAAAATTGCTGTACATGGTTTGATTGATTATTTTTGATTTATTATATTCGATTGATTAATGATTATTGTGGCTCTTTTCTTACGTCTTTTTACATTGGCATCTATAATATAAAAGTCGATTAGAGGAGCGAAAACATTCATTAATAAAATTGCAAGCATCATGCCCTCGGGATAAGCCGGATTAACAACTCTTATCAAAACAGCTATTAATCCTATCAGGAATCCGTAAATATATTTACCTTTAGTTGTTTGAGAAGCAGTTACAGGATCGGTTGCCATAAACACAGCTCCGAATGCAAATCCACCCAGCATAAGATGTTCCCATGCAGGCAATCTCATGTATTCATTAACTGCTACAAGGTTGAATAGAAATCCCATAAATAAGCCACCAATTACTACTGATAGCATAATTCGCCAACTTCCTACTCCTGTAAAAAGAAGAATAAATGCACCGAGAATTATTGCTATCACAGATGTTTCTCCCACCGATCCGGGAATATCTCCTATGAACATTTGAAGAGTGGACGGAAGATTATCGAAATTCCCGACCAATGCATCTCCAAGCGGAGTTTCACCTGAATAGGCATCAAGTTTTTCGGAAATCCAAACTTTGCCTCCCGACATATCCTGAGGATAAGCAAAAAACAAAAAAGCACGAGCAGTTAGAGCCGGGTTTAAAATATTCATACCTGTTCCGCCAAAAACTTCCTTTCCGATTACAACGGCAAAAGCTGTTGCAACAGCAAGCATCCATAGTGGAATATCCGGTGGTACTATCATAGGAATCAGGATTCCGCTTACCAAAAAACCTTCGTTGACAGCATGTCCGCGTATTTGTGCAAAGGCAAACTCAATACCAAGTCCAACTACATAAGATACAATTATAAGAGGCAGAACTTTTAGAAAACCATACCAGAAAGCAATAAGAATTGTTACTTCTTCGCCGAGAGAAAGAAAATGTTGGTAGCCAACGTTCCACATCCCGAACAATAAAGCCGGTACTAATGCTATAACAACCACACTCATTGTCCTTTTCATATCGATATTATCACGAATGTGGCTGCCTTTTGAAGTTACTTCGTTTGATACAAATAAAAACGATTCAAAAGCTTCGAAAGTAGAATAAAACATGTGGAGTTTTCCACCTTTCTCGAAGTTGGGTTTTATTTTGTCAATTAGGTTTCTAAGATTTTTCATTTATTGTGTTGATTAACTTTTCTTTATTAATTAACTCATTTCTTTTCGCATTAGTTCCAATCCTTGTCTGACGATAGACTGAATCTCGATTTTAGAAGTGCTGATATATTCACAAAGAGCAAAATCTTCTTCATCAACTTCAAAAATTCCGAGATTTTCCATTTGGTCGATATCTTCAACCATAATTGCTTTTATAAGCTGCATGGGATAAATATCCAAAGGAAAAACTTTTTCGAATTGTCCGGTCATTACAAAAGCACGTTCTCCGCCATGAATATTTGTATCGAGACGATATTTTTTCTTTGGTGTCATCCAGGAAATAAACGAGCGATAGAAACTGAATTTATGTAATCCGGGAAAAGCCCACCCAAAGAATTCATAATAATCACCTTCGGGAATAACTGTAATTTGCGAATCATAAAAACCTACATAACCGTCGCTTTTGATTTGCGTCCCGCTTAGGACATTTCCGCTAATGTATCTAAGATTACCTTCCTTAACATTGTTTTTAACTAATTCCGATATACAGCAGCACGAAGTTGTTTTAAAATATTTTGGATTTTTAACTTCCGAGCCTGTTAGAGCCAAAATTTTTGAGGCATTATATTTTCCTTCGAGAAATAATCTTCCGATAGTCAGAATATCCTGAGGATTAACATACCAAATTACATCACCTTTATTGATAGGATCAATTTTATTTATCTGAGTACTAACATTTCCTGTTGGGTGAGGCCCTTCAAAATAATTAATCTGAACACCTTTGGATTTAGAAAAAACCTTGGAGACAATGTTTGATTTATTCAGGTTCAAATGAACTTTGCCGTTTGTTAATTTGATTAATGCATCGAGGCCGGTTTGAAAAACATCGCCTTTTCCATGAACAATCAAATCATAATCGGGAGCCAGGGGAGCTGAATCGAAAGCTGAGATAAAAATCGCTTTAGGTTTATCGTCAGGATCGGCGATAATTGAATATGGCCGCTGCCGAATCATAGGCCAAACTCCGCTTTCCAACAATTTTTTGATGATTTCTTCACGCTTGAGATCATTAGGATTTCCTACCCCAAAATCAATGTATGAAATTTCAGGATGGGAATCAATCCTTATTTCCTGTAAAACCCTCTTTGGCCCTCTCACTATCTCGGTGATTTTACCACTAACAGGTGAAGTAAAAACGATATTATTCCTATATTTATCGAAAAACACCTTAGTTCCGGCTTTTACTTCATCGCCTTCTTTAACAAGTAATTTAGGAAACACAGCATTAAAATCCGTAGGTTTTAAGGCATATTTTTTTGAATCAACACTTGTTATAATCTTTTGCGATTCTCCAAAAAGCTTAATATCAAGCCCTTTGTTAATTTTTATTGTTTTAGACATATTATTAATCTACAATAACTTTTAAAAAGCATGCAATTTATAAAAAAAATGTCAATCATGTTTTTTATTAAATCATAATGGGGTATCCGATCATCTCCCGTGAAAAAATAACTTTGCAGGATGAATTAT
>CAZBSL010000193.1:4531-5859 GCA_964494265.1 uncultured Bacteroidales bacterium | reverse complement strand
CCTTTTTTTTTATTAAAAATCTTCTTTTAATCAGTAAACTAATATTATGCCAAAGCTAACAAGCATTGGTTCTTTGGTGCTTAGGTGTATAATATATCATGGGTACTTCTTAATATTGGAAAACTATTCCCAAGAAATACTGTTTTAGAAAAAATAAGAGTTTTATATGTTTCTAATTACTCCTCAATAAACTTAAGTGAATACAAAATAGCTTCAAGTTGACGCATATATTTCACTTTTTTCTCTTTGGGATTATAAAGAAAAGCGTCAGCAGTTATGACTTTCAAGCTTTTTTCGTTTACGAGGGTATAATTAATGAAAGGCCCTCCCATAAAATCACCTTCGAGTTTCCATAAACCTCTTGTCTCGATTGCGAAATTATCATTGAAATTAATTTCTTTAAAGAACGGATAAACTATGTCTTGTGAAACTTTCATATAAGAACCATCTGAAGGTCCGGGAATAAATTTCTTTGTAATCGAATCACGGATTTCAATAATTCTTTCGGGTTCATAAGCAATCGTATCGGTATAATCATATGAATAAATTAAAATCCCTTCACTAAAAACATGAGTTTCTTTGCGTAACCATATAAAATCCTTGCCTTTATGAGCAATATAAAAACCGCCGGGAATAATCATTGTAACCCCGAATTTGTCTTTTAATTCATTTTTTATTGAAATATCGGCAAATGATTTAAAGGTCCCGATTATTCTTCTCCTTTCAACCTTGTCGTAAAGATTTATAAATGATTCTTTTCGTTCATTAAAAATTTTCAGGAAGGCTGCTTTGCTTGGAGCAGTAATTTTTATAACAACCTGGGGTTGCGACCAAAGGTCTTTTCTGACTTCAACAGAAGGTTTTTTTGCCTTTTTATCAATATTTACAATGAAAATATTTCGGTGAAGTTTGAACATTTTTTTAAAATTGGACTTTTGAATGTTCACTACCGAAAATGCCGGTTCGGGTTGAGGCAAACCGATGTGATCTTGTCCAAACCAATTCTTAATTGTTTTCCCGATTTCAGTATTCCATTGAGTTTCATTTTTTGTAATAACAATCATCTCGGCTGTTTTTCCTGATGAATGCTTTAATACGGGGACATCAAGATCACATGACTGCATTGTAAATAAAGCGAGAAAAACTATTAAAATGCTTGGAAAAAGGCCGGTTTTTTTCATTTTGTTTTTATTTTGGTGTTAATATTTTTGTGAAGCATTAGTAAAAAATTGGTGATTAGTGAGTAGAGATTAATGATTCACCGATCACTAATCACTAATCTACGATTTCATTATATATTAACTTTTTATTGCAACTTTTATTTTCTG
>CAZBSL010000193.1:0-4431 GCA_964494265.1 uncultured Bacteroidales bacterium | reverse complement strand
AGGCTTTCGCCGCTTTTCACATAATGAAAATCTTTATTCAGATTATCAATGTTTTTAAGTTTGAGTGTATGTTTTGAGGTGCTTGAAGAAGTAGTTTTTCCATAAACAATCAATTTTTGTCTAGGATAAATTGTATTGCTTCTTAAATTATTCCAACTTTTTAGTTTTCTGACAGATGTTCTGTATTTACTGGCAATGCTTCCAAGGTTTTCTCCCGATCTGACAATATGATAATTACGTTGTTTAACTTTTTTAATTTCGGCAAGCAATTTATCTCTTTCTATTCCTTTTTTTGATTTAAAATTATAAAGAGCAGTTTCATTATTGATAAAATCGCCAATAAATTCTTTTGGAAGACGAATTGAATATCTTTTTCCGTTTATAGCCGGAATAATTCCCTTTTTAAACGAAGGATTTAAAAATTTCACATCCTCATAAGGAACATTCAACATTTCCGAAATTTGATCGAATGATAACACATCCTTAACAATAACAGTATCAATCCCATTATATAAAATACCCGGATCAATAGGATAAATATTATGCTCGGCTGAATAGCTCATTACATAATTTACAGCAATAAAGGCCGGAACATAACCTCTTGTTTCCCTTGGTAAAAAGGGTTGAATTGCCCAGAAGTTCTTTACTCCTCCGGCTCTCCGCATTGCTTTATTAACATTTCCCGCTCCAGAATTATAGGCTGCCAAAGCGAGAGACCAATCTTGATATATATCAAACAAATCGCCCAGATGTTCACAAGCGGCAATTGTTGCTTTTTCAGGATCAAACCTGTCATCAACAAAAGACGAAACCTTTAAACCATAAACTTTTCCTGTTCCGTACATAAATTGCCATAATCCCTTAGCCCCGACACGCGAACCTGCAGTAGGATTTAAAGCCGATTCGACAATTGCAAGATATTTTAACTCAAGAGGCAGATCGTATTTATCAAGATATTCCTCAAACATCGGAAAATAAATTTCGCCAAGCCCTAATACCTTTGAAGTCAAATCGCGTTTTCGTTTAGCATAAAGGTTTATGAAATTTTTTACATTATTATTATAAACCAATTCAAAAGGAGTTTCGGCATTTAATAATTCAATTCGTGCTTCTATAATTGTATCATGATATGTTGGAACAGTTTCAAAAGAAAAATTATATGTATTTATGATTGAGGTATCGGTAGTAAATAAATAATCTTTAAAATATTTAATATTCACGAGGCTGTCAAGCATTTCAATCATAGGATAATCATAAACAAATGCATTATTGACAATCGTTGAGTCGTCTTTTGGTGAAAAATAAAAGGCATTAGCCCTATTGAATTGTAGTGAAAGAATTAAAACAGCTAATATTATATAAATTTTATTCAAATGCTTCATTAAGTTATTGTATTTTTTAATTTTAATTTTTTTTTTATGTGCTTTAAAAAAACATGCAAATTTACAGTTTTTATTTAGAGAATTATTAAGTAAAACGTTAATATTTTAAACGAATTTTGGTAAAAAAATTATGTTGATTTATTTTTTTATGTCCTAAACAAGATTGCTTTTTGCAATGAATATTTTGGTTCAAAATATTGCTTCAATTTACCTATGAATTTTTGGTTTTTTTCAGAAATATATGGAAAGATTAAAAAACAACATATATTTGCAATTCAATTTTTACTAAACACTTATGGAATACATATGAGACATGATAATTGATTCGGGAAGAATACAAAAATTGATGAAGCAGAAGCAAGGACGAACAGAAAAATCTCACACCTACAAAAGCAAGGTATTCAACATATTTCTATTAGTTTTAATCATTATCATCATTTCTTGTAAACAGGAAGATAAGTTGAAATATAAAGACCCTTCTGTTTCATTGGAAACACGAGTAGGTGACTTGTTAATTAGAATGACTTTAGAAGAAAAATTCTGGCAATTATTTATGATTCCAGGTGATTTATCCGATGGCAAAGAAAAATATGAGCATGGTATCTTTGGTTTTCAGATTGCTACAAAAGGGAATTCAGAAAATGAAGCGGAACAACTTCTTGAGTATTCCAATGGCGGTACAGCAAAAGAAACTGCTGAATTAGTGAATAAAATTCAAAAATATTTTATTGAAGAAACCCGACTGGGAATTCCTATTATTCCTTTTGATGAAGCATTGCATGGCATAGTGAGAGATGGGGCTACGGCTTTCCCACAATCTATTGCATTAGCTGCAACATGGGATACCCTTTTAATGAGAGATGTTGCCCATGCCATTGCCATGGAAACGAAAACAAGAGGAATCAGACAGATTTTATCTCCGGTATTAAACATAGCAAGAGATGTTCGCTGGGGAAGGACTGAAGAAACTTACGGTGAAGACCCTTTTCTTACAACTCAAATGGCTTTATCATTTATTTCTCAATTTGAAAAATCAGGCGTAATTACTACACCAAAACATTTTATTGCTAACGTAGGTGATGGAGGCAGAGACAGCTATCCTATCCATTTCAATGAGAGGCTATTAGAAGAAATCTATTTTCCTGCATTTAAGGCTTGTTTTCAAAAAGCAAAAGCATGGTCGGTAATGACTTCCTACAACTCATTAGATGGCAGGCAATGTACGGCTAATGATTGGTTGTTGAATCAAAAGCTGAAAAAAGAATGGGGTTTCGATGGTTTTGTTATTTCTGATGCCGGAGCAACCGGTGGAGCCAATGTATTGCACTTTACGGCAAAAGATTATTCCGAATCCACAGAACAAGCAATAGAAAATGGATTAGATGTAATACTTCAGACTTCATACGACCATTACCCTCTCTTTTATCAGGCTTTTGAAAAAGGAATGATTGACGAATCAGCTATTGATGAAGCCGTTCGAAGAGTGCTTCGGGCAAAATTCAAAATAGGTTTGTTCGAAAATCCATATGTCGATCCAAAAGAAGCAGAAAAATGGAATGGTTCAAATGAGCATAAAAAACTGGCAAAGAAAGCAGCACAGGAATCAATTGTTTTATTGAAAAATGAAAAGAATACGCTTCCTTTCGATAAAAACTTAAATTCTGTTGCAGTTATTGGAGTTGATGCCAAAGAAGCAAGGCTTGGCGGGTATTCCGGGCCTGGTAATAACCCTGTTAGTATTTTACAGGGAATTGAAAACAAAGTAGGTGAATCATGTAAAATTAATTATACTCCGGGTTGTGGCAGAGAATCCATCGATTTTGTTACTATACCATCAGAAAACCTATATTTCTATAAAGATAAAAAAAAGGAATCCGGGCTAAAAGGAGAATATTTTAATAATACTACTCTTGAAGGTGAGCCTGTTATGATTAGAATTGACCAGACAATTGATTTTAGATGGACATTGTTTTCACCAGACCAGAAAAAAATCAACTATGATTGTTATTCTGTCAGGTGGATAGGAAAACTAATGCCTATGGAAACAGGAAATTTTGAAATAGGATTAAAAGGTGATGATGGGTATAGATTGTATATCAACGATGAACTTATTATAGATAACTGGAGGAAACAAACTTTTCAACTACTTACCAAAGAATACTTCTTTGAAAAATGGAAAGAGTACGATATAAAAGTTGAATTTTATGAAACGATTGGAAACGTATGGCTTAAACTAGTTTGGAATCTTGGAGTAGATCAGAAATGGGAAAAAGAAATACAGAATGCAGTAGATATTGCTAAGAAAAGTGATGTATCGGTTGTTGTTGCAGGAATTGAAGAAGGTGAGTTCAGAGATAGGGCATATCTTTCTTTACCGGGGCATCAGGAAGAACTGATTAAAAAGCTTGCAGCAACAGGAAAACCGCTTGTTGTTGTATTGGTTGGAGGAAGTGCAATTACAATGAATAGCTGGATAAATTTGGTTCCATCAATAATAGACGTTTGGTATCCGGGAGATGAGGGTGGAAATGCCGTATCAGATGTTATATTTGGCGATTACAATCCTGCCGGACGATTGCCGATAAGCTTTCCAATTCATGAATCACAATTACCATTGTATTACAACCATAAGCCGACAGGAAGAGGAGATGACTATGTTAACCTTAGCGGAAAACCTCTTTTTCCTTTCGGATACGGTTTAAGCTTTACCGATTTTGAATATAGTGGCCTGAAAATTGACAAACCTGAAATTACTTCAAGTGAAAATACTTCAGTACGTTTTAAAGTAACAAATACAGGAAATTATGATGGCGACGAAGTGATTCAACTTTACATCAAAGATTTGTTTGCTTCAGTAGCTCGTCCAGTATTGGAACTAAAGGGCTTTCAAAGGGTTCATCTGAAAAAAGGAGAAACAAAAGAACTTAAATTTGAAATTACCCCTGAATTATTAAGCATGCTTGACGAGGATATGAATAGAATAGTTGAACCGGGTGAATTCAGGATAATGATAGGCGCTTCATCCAACGATATTCGGTTAAGAGAAATT
>CAZBSL010000192.1:0-5870 GCA_964494265.1 uncultured Bacteroidales bacterium | reverse complement strand
AATGGATTTACAAACAAGAAAAATATCATTTGTTCAAGAATTTCTCAATTTGCAGAATGAGAAAATAATTTCTCAACTTGAAAAACTACTGATGAAAGAAAAGAAGAAAACTTCCTCAAAAAATGTAGATCCTATGTCATTAGAAGAATTTAACAAAAGGATAGACCTATCATTAGAGGACTCTAAAAAAGGAAGATTAACAGAGTCAAAAAAGTTATTATCAGAGATTGAAAAATGGAGTTAGAAATTTATTGGACTGATTTTTCAAAAAATGAACTTAATAAAATATTTTCTTATTATAAAGAGAATGCAAGTTTAAGAGTTGCCAAAAACCTAATTTTAGGAATAGTAAATGAAACAACTATATTAAAAATTCATCCCAATATTGGACAAATAGAAGAACTTTTAGAAAACAGGAAACAAGAGTTTCGTTACTTAATTTATAAGAATTATAAAATAATTTATTGGGTAAACTCTAATAAGAATTGTGTTGAAATTTCAGACGTTTTTGATACAAGGCAAAATCCTGTAAAAGTGAAAAATATTAAATAAATCTATGATGTTATTCCGAATTTCTTCAGAAATTCTTTGTAATGTACTTTTGTTTATTTCCTGAATAATATACAGTTAGGGATGGTATTCCTTTCGGTTATTGTTTTAAAAAATGCCCGAAAAAGCATTTTGAGTGTATGAATCTTATTGATGAAGAAAAGATTACAGGGTTTATAAATGGTTAAATTGTTATACATCTGTAATATAGCAATATAATAATTATATCATTTAATAATAATCCTACTCAACTCTTTATTAATCAACAAACTTGTTTTCTTTAACTCAATATGTTTGTTCTGAAGAATTAATAAATCTTCTTCTGATTTAGTCTTTTTCATCTTCTTTTGATTTTCGGTGATCAGCAAATCAAGCTTTTTTGCTTTTAAAGAAAATAAAGTTGAAGTTACGGCATATTTGAGCATATTAGTTTCAGTTTTTACCAAAATGCGATGCTTCTTCCAATTTTCACTTAATTCGTATCTGGAACTTAAAATATCAACAGCAATTTGTAAGATATTTTCATCATGGTGATTAATAAAATATCGCTCGTCATGAAAAACTCCTTTATCAACCTCCGAGGCAATTTCATCAAATATAATTTGATAATCAGAATTATTAAAGCTTAACTCATCGTTTCGAATATCTATGCTAATGTATTCGGCAACTTTTATTGCAACTTCCACATTCCTATTATCCTCGTTTATTTCCGTGAAAAATATATCCTTTGTTCCGTGCATTATAAGAATTCTAATAAGTTCCCTCTCCTGATTTTCAAGAATATTTACAACCTCGGGTTCTTTGGATTCATCCGGAATAGTTTCAGGTTCGGGAGTTAGCTCTTCTCTGACAAATTTGTTTTTATCCGAAAATCTTTTCCGAATGATCTTATTCAATTCATTCATTAAAGTTTGTTCGGGCGTGTCCATCAAAGTGCTACATTCTTTAACATAAGTCGAACGAAATATCCCATCGGGAATTAAAGCAATAGTATTAACGATTTCTTTAATCAGCCCTGCTTTTTTAATAGGATCGTTTTTGGTTTCTTCTAAAAGTAAATTTGTTTTAAAAGAAATAAAATCAAGGGCATTATCATTAATGAATTTATCAACATCCGAAGAACTATGATTTATGGCATAAGAATCAGGATCTTCTCCATCGGGGAACAAAACTATTCTGACATTCAAACCCTCTTCGAGTATCATGTCGATACCACGAAACGAAGCTTTAATTCCGGCAGGATCGCCATCATATAAAATTGTAATATTTTTCGTGTATCTTTTAATCAGTTTTATCTGATCTTTGGTCAAAGATGTGCCGGAAGAGGAAACAACATTTTCGATACCGGCCTGGTGCAGGGAAATCACATCGGTATATCCCTCTACAAGAAGGCAATTATCCTTATTAATTATTGAATTTTTTGAAAAATAAATGCCGTAAAGAACCTTGCTTTTATTATAAATTTCGGATTCGGGCGAATTAACATATTTCGCTTTGCTTTTCTCGGAAGATAAAATTCTGCCCCCAAAACCAATCACCTTTCCGGTCAGGTTGTGAATCGGGAACATGACCCTGGCTGCAAATCTATCGAAATGATTATTGTTTTTCGCAACAGTTAATCCTGTTTTAACGAGATACTTTAGTTTATAAGCGTTTTTTGTTGCATGTTCAGTAAAATCAGCCCATTTGTCGATACAATATCCAAGTTCAAACTTCTTTATTATAGCTTCACTATAATGTCGTTTATTTTTAAAATATGTTAAACCTATGGCTTTTCCTTCATCTTTATTAAATAAATTCTCTGAGAAATATTTTTGAGCAAAAGCCGTAACATGAAACAGGCTTTCATTTTCGTCTAAGGCCTGTAGTTGCTCGGGAGTTTGTTTCTCATCTTCAATTTCAATTCCATACTTTTTGGCAAGAAATTTTAAAGCTTCAGGATAGGAATAATGTTCGTGTTCCATTACAAAATTCACAGCATTACCTCCTTTGCCACAGCCGAAACACTTGTAGATTCCTTTTGCCGGGGAAACAGTAAACGAAGGTGTTTTTTCATCGTGAAAAGGACATAAACCAAGCATGTTCACACCCCGCTTTTTCAGATTAACAAAATCACCAACAACCTCATCAATCCGGGCAGTTTCAAATATCGTTTGTATTGTTTCCGGTTTAATCAAAATAAAAAATTTACAGCGAAATTAAGTAATAAAATTGAATGTGTAAACGCTTATATTGTTAAACGGGTAAATTGTTTATATAAAAAATTGAATGATATTGATGTATGATCTCTAAGAATGTTTATATGACCCATTGACCAAAAAAACAATATTAAAAAAATGTAAAAAATTTAGTAAACGTACTAAATAAAGATTGCAAATGCTTATTGTTAAATAACAGCAATATAACAATATAGCAATTTTTATAATAATTATTTAAAGAAATATTTAATGCTTAGGAAATGATCAAAAAAATTAATTACATTTCAATACTTCTTTCATTTGATGCTTTGCTGCATCAACATTTGGCCCGGATGTAACGTTTTTATACGCATTACAAGCTAACTGTTTATCTCCTTTGCCTTCGTAGGCATTACCTAAAACAAAATAGATGTTTGTTTTATTATTTTTTTCAAATTCAAGGGCTTTATTTCCGGCTTCAACTGCTTTTTCCCACTGCTTTTTCCCATTGTAAGCCAATGCAATGAAATAATATGCATTTGCATTTTTATCACCATATTTAAAAGATGAATTTAGAAAATTCACAGCTTTATCAAAATGTTCTTTTTGAAGAGCTTTTCCGCCTTCTACAATAAAATATTTTTTGGCGATATCCATAGTTTTTATAACCGTTTTATTCCCTTCAGGGCCAATTTCAATAACTTTATCAAATGCCTTTTTCATGTTTTCGGTTTCTCCCTTTTCCTTGTAAACCAGTCCTTGTCCGTAAAAGGCTTTATTATATTTGGGATTTAATTGCAGTGCTTTATTAAATTTGTTCATTGCATTTTCTAAGTCTTTCTTTTTTATCAGTCCCAAACCAATTGAAGTATAAACTTTAGGAACATAAGCCATAGCTTTTTTTTGTAATTTTGTATCAGCTACTTTCTTAGCCTGATCTCCGGCTTTTTTAAATGTATTAATTGCCTGATCGAATTTTTTTCCTTTATATAAATTGATAGCATGTTTATAATATGCATTTGCAAGCTGTTTTTCTGCTTTTACTTTAAGATCATTGCCTTGAGCACCAAGCATTAAACAAGCATCGATACAGTTATTATAAGATTCAACCGAATTAGCATAATCTTTTGCTGAAAACTGATCGTTTCCCGAGTTATAATATTCTGCGGCTTCGTTTAAAGATTGTGAAAACCCTACAATAAAAAGGTTTATAAAAATTGCCGTCAAAAAAATTTTCAAAGAGTGCTTAGTTAATAATTTCATAATTTTTACTTATTTAGATATTTATTATTTATTTTTCGATCGCAAATATAAAAAGAAAAGCGAAGATTCATTTTTTGTTAGAAAAAAACAAACGTAAAATAATAAACATTGGTATATTTGTGGCAATAAATTTGTGTACGGGTTGTATCGTAACTTGCTTAGTCCCGCTATAAATTTGTTGGATCGGAGAGTAGCGCAGTCCGGTAGCGTACTACGTTCGGGACGTAGGGGTCGCGGGTTCAAGTCCCGCCTCTCCGACAAATTCATAGGGATTCGCGACGAAGAGGCCGAAGGTTCGAATCCTATCACCCCGACAATTCTAAAAACTCATGCTTTCAAAGTGTTTTTTAATTATTGGCAAGCATTTCAATTTTGTTGAGTAATAAATTTAACTCTTCTCCTGTTGTAAATGGATTCATTATTGTTACTCTTAAATAGATTAGACCTTTAAGTTTCGTTTGTACTATATAAAATTCACCATTTTCAATTAATGCTTTACGAATCTTATTATTCTTTTCGTTTAAATCTTCTTTATTTTGGTTATTTCCTATATATCTAAAACAAACAATATTACTATCCGGAATTAAAGCCAATTCAAAGTTGATATTTTTAGTAATTATTTTGGCAAATGTTTTTCCTAAATCATATAGAGTAGTAACAAAGTCATCAAATAACTGATTTCCATAAGAGTGTATAATACTATATATTTGAATAGACATCATTAATTTTGTACATTCAAAAGTTCTCCGAGCTAAATTGTACCACTCTTGCTCATCTGCACTTTCCCACAAATATTGCGCTTTTTGAGAAAATGTGTTATAAGAAACATTTCCATTTTTGAAGATTAAAGCAGTTGTAATTGAGGGAGTCATTAGCATTTTGTGATAATCAATAACTATAGAGTCTGCTTTTTCAATACCTTTTAATAGGTATTTATATTTTTTAGAATAAATAGCTGCTCCGCCGTGAGCACCATCAACATGAAACCATAGTTTTTTTTGCTTACAAAATTTTGCAATATCAGATATATTATCATATTTACCTGTGGATGTAGAACAAGCACTTCCTACTACCGCTATTACTTTTATACCTTTTTCAATGGCTTCTTGATAATAGTTTTCTAATAAATCTGTTTGCATTACAAATTCATTTGTAACAGGTATTTTTATTATGCCCTCTGAACCCCAGCCCATAATTCTTACAGCTCTGTCAATGCAATAATGAGCTTCTTCTGAAACCATTACAGCTAATTTTGTTTGTTGGCCATTCTCCCATATATCTTCATCAATCATTGCTTGACGTGCAGCTAAAAGAGCGGTTAAATTTGCTAAAGTTCCTCCAGAAGTTAAATAACCGTCAGATTTTTCATTGTATCCAATTTCTTTGCATAAATTATCAATAATAATTTTTTCCATAACTACTGATGTGGCACCCATCTCATAAATAGCTGAACCATTGTTTAACAATGAACTGATTAGTCCTGCCAAAGCAGATACAGGAACAGGAGGAGATATTTGATGGCCTAAATATTTTGTATTATGTACGTGTATAGAATTTGATATTATTGAACTAAATAGATCACTTGTGCCTGAGTTATCTTTCAGTTTAGCTTTCCAAAATTCCAACTGTTCATTCGGTTCTTTCCACTTAATTACAGTATCATTATTGTCAAATAAATTATTTTGCAAATATCTTGTGAGTATATCTATCAATTGATGTCCACTTTCTTTAAACTTTTCTGTATTGTATGCTGTCTTTAGTAGTTCTGTCATTTAATTTGTCAATTTTTAGATTGTTGTATTAATTGCACATTATTATTCTGTTTTTTTCACAAATATAAAAATTATTATTAGATATTTAATTTATTAGGTGGTTGTTTTG
>CAZBSL010000191.1:0-5885 GCA_964494265.1 uncultured Bacteroidales bacterium | reverse complement strand
GTTATAATTTCGATACGCGGATCTTCTGACAAATAAGCCCTGAGCTTACGAATATATACATCCAGAGTACGGGAATTGAAAAACGAATCATCACCCCAAACACTCACCAGCAAAGCTTTCCGGCTGAGGGTTTGATTTCGATGTGCAGTTAAAATGCTTAACACTTCTGTCTCCCGTAGCGAAAGTTTTTTGACTTTATTATTAATCTTTAATTCGTATTTGTTTTGAAAGAATACAAATTGCCCAAGCTCAATTTTTTCCTGTTTAGCATTATTTATCTGCCGGTTTGAATGCAAAATATTCAATTGATTATTAATGCGTACAATCAATTCTTTCATACTGAAAGGTTTTCGAATATAATCGGTGCCACCACTTTCAAAGCCTTTAATCAGGTCATCGGTTTCAACTTTTGCCGTTACAAAAATAATCGGCAGATTGGGAAATTGGTTACGAATCTGAAGCCCCAAAGTGAAGCCGTCAACATTTGGAAGCATAACATCAAGAATACAAATATCTGGCATAAACGACTTGAAAACACTCATCACCAAAGCACCATCATTTTTTAATAAAACCTCAAAATCTTGACTTTCCAAGGTTTCTTTAACAATTTTCCCCAAAAAGGGTTCGTCTTCTATATATAGAATTTTCTTTTTCATCCGTTTAAAAAATGTTTCCCAAAGATTATGCAAATAATTGTAGAAAATAAATCAATGGCTACAAAAAAAATTCTCCAATGTTGCTTTCTCATCATTCTCTCATTCAATTAATCACCTATTATTTTTTCACAAAACTAAGTTTAAACCTGCAACCTCCTTCATCAAGATTTTCAACAGAAATTTTGCCCTCATGGTGTTGCATTACAAGTGCAGCATAATTTAATCCGAGTCCGTATCCCTTAACATTATGCTTGTCGCCGGTCGGAACCCTGAAGAATTTATCAAATACTTTGTGAATATATTCATCTGGAATACCAAACCCATTATCACTAATTGTCAATCTTGTTTCTTTTTCGTTTTGAGTGAGATCAATTAAAATCTTCGGTTTTTTGCGAGTATATTTTAAACTATTATCAATCAGGTTTACTAAAACGCCATGAATATGTAATTTATCGGCTTCAACAAAAATATCTTTATCATTTGTTTGAAAATTTATTTCGGCTTCTTGCCTATCGAAATGTGGTTGCATTGAATGCAGCACCTCATTTACTAAAGTTGTAAGATTGATGTTTTCAGGAAAAATAAATTTATTTCCATCTTCCATAGCTGAATTATTTAACACCTGATTTACAAGTAAGTCTAATCTGTTCATTTCGCTATATGCCATTTCAAGATATTCTTTTGTCAGCTTTGGATCTTTTTTCATATCAAAATCCAATAAAGCTTCAAGGGCAACTTTAACAGTCGATACAGGAGTTTTTAGCTCATGCGAAATATTTGAAATAAAATCATTTTTAATTATTATCAGTTTTCTCTGATTTTTCATGTTAATATATGCCATTCGAAAAGCAATTGCCGTGATTAGCAATAATAAAATTGCAAACACTAACTGAGGACTAATTGATTTTAAGAGATAGACTTGATAAGAATTTATATCGGCACCAAAGGAATTTTCAAACAAATGACTATCAAGAAAAATCCCATTTGGTTTAATTTTATCAGCCACAGAATCATTTGCCGGTATCCAATCAACTGAAAAACCACGGTAATTATTTCCAAGAAAATCATTGAATAGTTTTTTCAATAATAAAGTATCAATATTTGAACAAAAAACGGTAGAAAAACTTCCCTCCCCATCAGTAAATTTCCCAACAGAGCTTATAAACAAACGAACACTCTGATACAATAATTGGTTGTTCGTATCTTGTAAGGCTTCTATTCTTATGGTTGTAGAATCAGAACCGGAAATGCTATCAAAAACCGAAACACCAAATTTTTTTATTTTTTTTGAATGATTGGATAAAGTTGCAATTTCATTAGAGTCTTCTGAAAATTGCATCAGAAATTTCGGAGATATTTTATGTTCAAATTCAAAATTTGCGGGCATATTATTTGAATCTGTTTTTACCTGATCAATTAGATAAACCGAATAATTACTTGTGTCTTTTAGAATAGGATCAATCAGATTAATTGCTATCATAGAATCAATAAGTTGTTGCTCTATTTTCCGAAAACCTCTTTCCAAATCCTCGCTCAATAACTTTTTGTGGTCTGTGAATTGAGTATAAAGCCAATATCCCATAAATAATGTAAGCAGCAACTGGCTGATTATCATCATCAGTCGTATAGTTGATATTTTCTTTTGCTTTTTCATTATCAATAATGTGTTGACAAAAATAAACTAAACCTTCTCAACAATCACTAAATTAACCTTAATTAACCTTAATTGGCAATGCATTAACCTTGGGCAAGCCTTGCTACATCTATCTTTGACAAAAAAATAATTTACTTATTAATTAAAATCAAGAAACATGAAAAAAACAATTTTAACAATTCTAAGTTTGGCAATAATATTAATTTCGTATTCACAATCAGATGAAAACCAAGTCAAAGATCAGGGTGTTGTAACTTATGAAGAGATAGTAAAGTTCAATATTCAATTAGATAATATGACTCCGGAAATGCAAGAAATGTTGCCTAAAGAAAATCGATCACAAAAAATTCTTTATTTCAATCAATATGCTTCGCTCTACGAAAACCTTGAACAAAGTGATGATGCTGCGATTGAGCAGGAATCGGACGGTGGTGGAGTAAAAATTATGATTAGCCAGCCGGATGATATTGTTTTTCGGGACTTTAAAAACGAAAAAATTATTGAACAAAAAGAATTTATGACTCGGGTTTTCCTAATTGAATCAGATTTAAAAAAAGATGAATGGAAAATAACCGGAAACCAGAAAATGATTTTGGATTATCCTTGTCAGGAAGCCACAAAACGGGATGGTGATAAAAAAGTAAGTGTTTGGTTCACTCCTGCAATTCCAATTTCATCGGGTCCGGGCGAATTTGGAAATCTTCCGGGTTTAATATTAGCGGTTGAATCAAATGACGGTGATAATATTATTATGGCAAAATCAATTGATTTGAAAGAAATTGATAAAAAGAAATTGAAGAAACCCAAAAAAGGAAAAAAAGTAAGTAAAGAAAAGTTTCTATCGATTGTTGAAGAAAAAAACAAAGAAATGGGAGGTGAAAGCGGAAACAGTAAAACAGTAATAATGAAAATTTCTCGCTAAGGCATTCCTATATGAAAAAAACAATTTTTATTTATTTGCTTTTTTTAAGTACGGCCACAATTGCCCAACAAACTATTCTTAAAGGAGATTTGTTTGATGAAGACGGTAATCCTTTGGTTTATGCAACAGCCGTTTTACTTAATCCGAGCGACTCTACAATGGCTTACTACGGAATTACCAACGCCGAAGGGCATTTCGAAATTAAAAGCATCAAATCAGGAAATTATGTTCTGCAAACAGCTTATATGGGTTATCAATCTTATTATAAGAATTTGAAATTGCCGCTTTCCGAAGGTAATAATCTCGGTGCTATAATTATGAAACCGATTCTTATGAATCTTTCCGAAGTACAAGTTAGTGCCGAACGAATTCCAATTTTAATTAAAAAAGATACGGTTGAGTACAATGCCGGAGCCTTTAAAGTCAAACCTGATGCTGTCGCTGAAGAATTATTAAAGAAACTTCCCGGAGTTCAGGTTGATCGGGCAGGAAATATAAAAGCCCAGGGTGAAAATGTGCAAAAGGTTTTAGTTGATGGAAAAGAGTTTTTTGGTAGCGATCCTCAGGTCGCCACAAAAAACTTACCGGCAGATGCTATCGAAAAAGTGCAGGTTTACAATAAAAAATCTGAAGAAACCGAGTTAACAGGAATTGATGATGGCACTTACTCCAAAACTATCAATATGGTTTTGAAAGATGGAATGAAAAGTGCAATTTTTGGTGATATAACAGCCGGAATCGGAACCGACGAAAAATATCAAGCCGGGGCAAAAGTCTATCGTTTTACACGGAAACATCAGTTTGCAGCTTTAGCTATGCTAAACAATGTCAATAAATATGGCTTTTCGTTTCGCGATTACCTTGATTTTAACGGAGGCTTACAAAGCCTTCTTTATGGAGGTGGCGGACAAATTAGTTTTGGAATGGACAGCGATCTTCCAATCAACTTCGGGCAAAACATTAACGGACTTGTTACTTCAGGAGCAGTTGGCGGAAATTTTACTTATGAAGCTCGAAAAAATAATCGTTTCAATATTAGTTATCTTGGGAATGGAGCCGATAAAAAATTAAAAGAAAACACTTTTATTAATAATTTCTTTGAAACGGGTTCTTTTATTCAAAAAGAAGAACTTGAACAAAATACAAGTAATCGCGCCCATCGGGTAAATTTTGGTTGGCGAAACAGACTTGATTCGTCACAAAATTTGATTATTAACGGTGCCGTAAATTTTACTAATGGAACGGCAAAAGGAATTTTATTCTCCGAAAGTTTTGAAAATGATTTCTTGATGAATAAGCTGAATTCTCTGACTAATGATGATGCAAATAGTTCAAAGGCTAATGTTTCCGCTTCCTATTTAAAAAAATGGAAAAGTAATTGGAAGTTATTAAAAATCAAGGGTAATTTTTCAATTAATCATAATAATTCTAATAAACATTGGGATAACCTTACACGTTTTTTCGATACTACCGACAGCTTGCGTGACCTTGGATTTCAAAAAGATAAAAACAATTTACTTCGATATTCAGCCTCTACGTCAGTAACCCGAAAAATCGGACGACTGTGGTATTTCGTTCCCGCAATTAGTGCCGGAATTGTTGATGAATCTCTTGACCGTAAGCATGGAATTCCTCCGGGTGATGAGCATTTGACAGATTCATTAAGCCCAGATTTTTCACGAGAATATTTTTGGATGCGTGGGGGATTTTCAATAAAAAGAAATACAAAAAAAAGCCAAATCAGTTTTACGGCAAGGATTGAAAATGCTCGTTTAAGCAATTCGTTAAAGAATGAAAATGAAATAATTAATAACAGATTGTATTTTACACCTCTTTTTTCATGGCATTATGAATACAGCACAGGCCGACAACTTGGGGTTTCGTTCGGGTCATCTGTTAATTCGCCTAATGCCAATCAGCTTCTGCCTGTTGTAAACAACATCAATCCATTGCAATTGTATAAAGGAAACTGTTATTTAAAGCCTGAATATAGCCATGATTTACGATTTAACTGGATATTTTTCGACCAATTCTCTTTCACCTCAATTTTTGCAAGTTTGAATGCAAATTATACAGCCGACAAAATCAACTGGTCACGAACAATTATGCCAAATCTCACTCAAATGCTTAGTTTAATTAATGTTGCAGATGATTACAGAATTAGTGGAAGTTTTGATTTTTCGACACCTATTAGAAAAGTGGGATTGAATTTTAGTGCAAAACTTCATGAAAACTGGAATCGGGGAATAAATTTGGTCAATGGCGAGCAAAATATTAATACTAATTTTAGCCATTCGTTAACACTAAGTTTCGATAATCGGAAAAAGGAAAAATGGGATGTGAGTGTTGGCGGAACCTTTCAAATTTCTGATGCAAAATATTCAATTCAAAGTTCTTTGAACAAAACCTATTATAATCTTTTAGGATTTTCTGATATTATTTACACCCCAAACGATAATTGGTATTTTTCGTTAACTGCCGACATAAACCGTTATGAAGCAAGTTCATTCAATAACTCTATCAGCATTCCTTTACTAAAAGCCGAAATAACTCGCTATTTCCTAAAAAACAAAAGAGGAGTTATTACGCTTGAAGTTTTTGACTTTCTTGATAAGAACACAGGTGTTGAAAGAATAAGCGAGATGAACTATTT
>CAZBSL010000190.1:0-5931 GCA_964494265.1 uncultured Bacteroidales bacterium | reverse complement strand
TGAAAATTCTATTTTTTTAATCAAACTCCAAGTACTCCTCAGAAATAAGCGAAAATGTAGAAATTTATTTTAATTTCAGAAAAATATCTAAAAATGAAACAATACGAAATTTCCAATTCTTCCATATAAAAATGTATTTTTGCAAAATTGAAAATATATTATATTAATATATAATGCCGGAGAAGCAGAAAAACATATTATCAAAAATTGAAACACCCTCTGATTTAAGAAAACTTCAAGCTGTTGAATTACCTCAACTTTGTGATGAGCTAAGGCAATTTATTATCGATATTGTTTCTACGCATCCCGGCCATTTAGGTTCAAGCCTTGGTGTTGTTGAACTTACGGTTGCTCTTCATTATATTTTCGATACGCCTAACGACAGATTAATTTGGGATGTCGGCCATCAGGCTTATGCTCACAAAATCATAACCGGAAGAAAAGACATATTTTATACGAACAGAACCTATAAGGGAATTAGCGGTTTTCCAAAAATAAGCGAAAGCGAATACGATCCTTTTGGAACAGGCCATTCTTCAACATCTATTTCTGCTGCTCTCGGAATGGCAATTGCTTCAAATATTAAAGATGATGATGGCCGTCAGCATATTGCAGTCATCGGCGATGGTGCAATGACAGGCGGAATGGCTGTCGAAGCTTTGAATAATGCAGGAGTTTCCAAGAGTAATTTGCTTGTTATTTTAAACGACAATGGTATTTCAATAGATAAGAATGTAGGTGCAATAAAGGAATATCTTGCTGAAATTACTACATCAAGGACTTACAACCGGATAAAAAATAAAATCTGGAATATTTTAGGCCGAGCAAGTAAATACGGGCCAAACTCACAAAAGCTTGTTCAACAAGTTGAAAACGCCATCAAAGCAACCTTATTAAAAAAAAGCAATCTATTTGAAGCATTTAATTTTAGATATTTCGGGCCTATTGACGGACATGATGTTGTTAAACTTACAAAGATTTTAAAAGACCTGAAACGAATTCCAGGCCCCAAACTTCTTCATATCATAACAGTAAAAGGAAAAGGTTATAAACAAGCCGAAGAAAATCAAACTTATTTTCATGCACCGGCAGCTTTTGATAAAAATACTGGTAAAGTAATTCATTCGCACAACACCAAAAAGTTTCCATTAAAATATCAAGTTGTTTTTGGCGAAACTATCGTTGAACTGGCCGAGCAAAACTCTAAAATTCTTGGAATTACACCGGCTATGCCAACAGGTTGTTCATTAAATATTATGATGAAAAAAATGCCTGACCGGGCTTTCGATGTCGGAATTTCGGAGCAGCATGCAGTAACTTTTTCAGCCGGCCTGGCAACTCAGGGAATGATCCCTTTCTGTAATATTTATTCAACATTTATGCAACGAGCTTATGACCAGATAATTCATGATGTTGCATTGCAAAATTTAAATGTGGTTTTCTGCCTTGATCGGGGTGGATTAGTTGGCGAGGATGGTGCAACGCATCATGGAGCTTTCGACCTTGCATACCTTAGAGCAATACCGAATATTATAGTTTCTTCACCAATTAACGAAGAATATCTTCGTAACCTGATGTTTACGGCACAATTAGATAATGCCGGCACATTCTCAATCCGATACCCAAAGGGAGTTGGAGTGCTGAAAAATTGCCGAAAACCGTTTAAGGAACTTGAGGTAGGTAAAGGACAATTAATTAGAGATGGAAAAGATGCTGTTATAATTTCAATTGGCCACATTGGAAATCATGCCATCGAAGCCATAAAGTTATTAAACAATGAAAATATCAGTATTGCTCATTACGATATGATTTTCCTTAAACCCATAGACGAACAATTGCTTCACGAAGTTTTCACGAAATTCGATAAAATTATTACTCTCGAAGATGGTACAATAATCGGTGGCCTTGGAAGTGCGGTATTGGAATTTATGGCAGACAATAATTATTCGGCTAAAGTAAAACGCCTCGGAATCCCCGATCGCTTTATTGAACAAGGTAAGCAGATCGAACTTTATTCGGAATGCGGTTTTGATATTGACGGAATTATTAAAACTGTAAAAGAAATGCTCGGAAAATGATAAAAAAAATAAAGAAAATCACTTCGGCGGAATTGCTTAAAATTCTAACAGAATACGACCAAAGGGTTGTTTTTGACCAAACAAATGTTATTCCTGATGAGAATGAACTATTAGAGAAATTAAACAAATATATTGATAACCAAAACATAAACGATAAGTCGGTTCTCGGAATTGATATTTATAAATATAGTTTGTATGGTGAATTTGAACAATCGTTGATACCTTTTGTTTTTAAGATTTTTCTAAAAATGACAATAAAACTTTGTCTCAAAAACCATAGATATATTTTTCAAAAATACTCAAGCGAAAACATTGAAGATTATTTTATTGATGCCGGCGATGGAGGTTATTTCATTTTCGATACGCCTTTGCATTCATTACTTTTTGCAAGTAATTTTGCCGTGGTATTACGAACATATAATTCCTTTCATTTGTTTCCGAAACTTAGCAAAATAATTGGCGGATTAAGCACAAGATACGCAATAACTTATGATAAGATATATAATTTTGATAATAATTTTTTTGGGAGAGCGATCATTAATAATGCCAGAATTCTTATCAAAGACAATCTAAACCGGTGTTTGATAGACCAGAATGCACACTCATGGTTTACAATAAATATGGAAGGATTTGAAAATCTTCAAATAATAACAATTGCTGATATTGTAAATATATATGAGTTCAATAAATATTATGATATTACCGTTTTGAACGACTATCCCGATGAAATTTTCAGCCGCGATCCATCAAGAATCTATGGTATTATTAATTCAGATATTTTGAAAATCGGAAAAATAACTTCCAAAGAATCAGAATTGAATATTTACAATCTTCACCTTCAGGCTTGCATTAAACTGGTTAGCGATGATGACGAATCTCGACAAAAACTTATTACTATCAGTCTCGGAAATTTAAATACTACGGGGATTTAATAAGGGAATGATTGAGTGAGTGAATGAGTGAATGATTAATTATCAGAATTTAAGGGCTTAAGGATGTTTCAAGAATTTGCAATTATTATTAATCATCACAGGCTTTTCGGCTATGTATTTTTCCCGTATTTACTTGAAAAGGATGAGAAAAAGTTTTATCTGATAAAAACAAAAATTACTGAAAATAATCTTAATCATTATTCCAAAATTTTAACTGATAATCAAATACAAATCGTAAACATAATTGAAGAATATAATGAAAGAAATCTAAAACCGATTTTCACAAATAAAAATATCAGCGTAAGGGAATTTATTCAAAGCCTTAAATCCGAATTTATAAGTAATCATATCCGGCCTTTTATAGAAAGGAAAATAGTAAATTGTATCGATTTGCTTCAAGGCTCTCATACCAAGCTTTATCTCAGCGAAGGAAGCAATGCAATTTATCCTGAAAACGAAATTAAAACGCAAAAACAAATTGCCGAAACAGTTTTTAATTTTATAAAATCTGATGACGAAAGCAAATATTTTCTTACCCTGAATCCTTTAAAAACTACAAAGACAAATAAAAATCTTGAACTAACAAATAAGGGAGCAATAATTCTTTCGGATTCACCTTGCATTTTATTGTTGGATCATAGTTTATACTGCTTTAAAGAAAATATTGAAGGGAAAAAGTTTCAAGTTTTTTTTACGAAAAAATTTATAACTGTTCCGAAATCGTTAGAAGAAAAATTTTATAAAACTTTTGCTTTGAAATGTATTACAAATTTTCGGGTTGAAGCAAAAGGCATACAAATTATTGAAAAATCTCCTGATAAAAAGGCAATCCTATCATTAGAGAAAGATTTTAGTAACAATAGTGCCTATGTTCTGCATTTTCAATATGGTGAAAAAAAGTTTCCTGAGAATAAAAAACAATTGATATTTGTTGATTTTGAAAAAATAAATGGAAATTTTGTTTTTTATAAAATTATTCGATCAAAAAAATGGGAACAGGAATGCATTGATAAATTGCTAAAAATAGGACTAATACAAAAAAACGATATTTACTTCTATTTATCAGGAATAAATAATTTATCACCCCAGGAGCAGACAAACGAATTTGTTTACTGGACAAATAATAATGCTTCATATTTTGAAAAGGAAGGATTTGAAATCGATCAATCTTATCAAAATGAAAACTATTTTACAGAAGAAATAAATCTTGATTTCAAGGTATCAGACAAGAACGATTGGTTTGATATTATGGCAGTCGTACGGTTTGGAGATAAATTCAAGATACCATTCCTTAAGCTCCGAAAAAATATTTTAACTGAAAACCGACATTATGTTTTACCTGATGGAACAATTGCCATACTCCCCGATGTTTGGTTTTCAAAATACAAAGACCTTTTACTATTCGGAGAAAATGATAATAAAATTATAAGGCTGAAGAGGCATCATTTCAATATTTTGAGTAATTCGCAAGTAAAAATAAACCGGCAATCTCTTAAGAAATTATTAAAGTTTAATCAAAACAGTTTGAAAAATATTGAACCTCCAAAGAATCTAAAAGCAAAATTGCGTCCTTATCAGCTTTTGGGTTTCAGGTGGCTGTATCTTTTGCAGGAAAATAATTTTGGTGGATGCCTTGCCGATGATATGGGCTTGGGGAAAACCTTGCAAACATTAGCACTTTTGTTAAAATCAATAGAAGAAGAAAATAATAAACTTGATGTTAATAAAAAACACTCTGGAACAACACATTTAGATTTATTTTCCATACCTGAAAAAGAAAACAAAAAAACTCTGAAAGTTCCTTCCCTGATAATTATGCCGGTTTCATTAATTCACAATTGGGAAAATGAAATCAGAAAATTTGCACCCTCTATTAAAACCTATAAATTCATTGGCGGGAAACGAACGAAATTTTTCAAAGAATTTAATAATTACGACATAGTTTTTTCAACCTATGGAATTATCAGAAATGAATTTGAAAATATTAAAAACTTTAAATTTCATTATCTTGTACTTGACGAAAGCCAGGTGATTAAAAATCCCGAGTCAAAAATTGCTGTTGCCGTTAATGAATTACAAAGCCGATATAAATTAGTCCTTACGGGTACTCCGGTTGAAAATTCATTAAACGATCTTTGGTCGCAAATGAATTTTTTGAATAAAGGATTGCTGGGTGAATTGAAATTTTTCAAAAAAAACATCGCCAAACCTATTGAAAAAAACAATGATAAGATTATATCTGAGAAATTATTGAAGATAATCAGTCCTTTTATTTTGCGAAGAAATAAAACCGAAGTAGCAAAAGATTTGCCTCCTTTAACCGAAGAAATTCTTTATTGTGAAATGACGGAAGAACAAAGAACGATTTATGAATCCGAAAAATCGAAAATAAGAAATCGAATCTTTAAAATAGTTGAAGAACATGGAATCAAAAAATCAACTCTGATGGTTTTGCAAGGATTGCTCAAACTGCGACAAATTGCAAATCATCCGGTGCTCAGCAATTCCGACTATCAATTCGATTCGGGAAAATTTGAGGAAATTTCAAGAAATCTTAATAACATTATCAGCGAAGGGCATAAAGTCTTGATGTTTTCTTCTTTTGTCAAGCACCTTGAGTTATTTGTTGATTATTTCAAAAAAAATAAATTAAAATATTCTATTCTCACAGGTAAATCAAAAGACCGTGAAAAAATTATCAACGAATTTACAAATGATCCCGATAATCAAATTTTTCTTATTTCGATAAAAGCCGGAGGAGTAGGGCTTAATCTCACGGCTGCCGATTATGTGTTTTTGCTCGACCCGTGGTGGAACCCGGCAGTCGAAGATCAGGCAATTAGCCGTGCCCACAGGATAGGCCAAAATAAAAAAGTTTTTGCTTATAAATATATTTCTAAAAACACTATTGAAGAAAAAAT
>CAZBSL010000189.1:4191-5945 GCA_964494265.1 uncultured Bacteroidales bacterium | reverse complement strand
AAAATCAAAGCAATATCATCTTTTAATGATCGCTAATTTAATTTTTTCACCATCTTTTTAAAATCATTCCCTCTTTCTTCAAAATTTGAAAATAAATTATAGCTCGCTGCTGCTGGGGACAAAAGGCAAATTGATTGTGGCTTAGTATGCTTTTTAATGATTCCCGAAGCTTCTGAAAAACTTTTAACCGTAAAGAAATATTTATCCTGAATACTTTTTTTCATTTCAGCATACAAACGATTATTTTCATCACCAAGAAAAATCAGATTGGAAATGTTGGTTTTTTTAATAAAATCAATTAGATGATCATAATTTACGCCCCTGTCATAACCGCCTAAAATCAATGTATCAACATCTTTTAAGGTTTTTACGGCCTCAATTGTTGCTTCCGGAATTGTTGCAATCGAATCATTATAGAAGTGAATATTTCCGTACTCACCAATATATTCTAAGCGATGTTCCAATGGCTCAAAACTTTCTATTCCTTTTCGTACAGCTTCGTTAGGAATTCCCGCAATTTTACATGCACAAACTGCAGCAAGAATATTGGAAATATTGTGGTCGCCTATTAAAAACCGTCTGTGATTTAAGTCTATCAAATTAATTTCTTCCTGAGAATTTGAGAAGACAATATGATTTTCCGAAATATAGTAATTTGCCTCCTTGTTATTTTTATTAGAATACTGAATTATGTTTTGTTTGAAGTTTTTCTCCTTCAATAGCCCTTCAATTTGTTTATCATCAGAATTATAAATAAAAAAATCATGGCTCTTCTGAAATTTCGCAATATTGAGTTTCGCATTTTTATAATCATTAAAATCTTTATAATGATCGAGATGTTCCTGATAAAAGTTCAGAATTATTGCAATATGGGGCGACGATTTTACAAACTCAAGTTGATGCGATGACAACTCAAAAACAATTCTTGTTTTTTTATTTATCTTTGAAATAATATCAAAAGGAGGTAATCCAATATTTCCAACAAGAAGAACATTTTTTGAATATTGTTTGATTATATGTGCTACTAAACTTGCAGTAGTGCTTTTTCCTTTAGTACCGCTAATTCCAATTATTTGATCCGAAAACATTTGTAAAAACAAATCGCTTTGAGAAGTAATTTTAGAGTTTGGAACATCCAAATTTTTATTGTTTAATGAAATTCCGGGAGTTTTAATAATTATATCAAAATCAGACAAATTATTGAGATAATTTTTTCCTAAAATGAAGTTTATGTTTTTGTCCTTAAAATTAAAGCCAGATTCAACTTTAAGTTTGTCGTTTTTATCGGCAACAAATAATTCCTTCTTTGGCAAAAACATTCTTAATAACCTGATAGTTGATTTTCCCTCACGGCCCAACCCAAGAATTAAAACTTTTTTTTTCAGGAAATTTTCAATAATGAAATTCTCTATGATTTTGCTCATTAGATAAAAAATTAGAGGATTATATTTTCTCTCAATAAGTTTGAAAAATAATTTTCTAAAAAATTATTTTTATCAAAATTATTTAATAATTTCCTTATTTCAATATTTTTATAAGTACTATAGAGTTGTGAATTTTTATAATAATTAAGTAGAAACGGCAATTTTTCCATAATTCGCCTATTTATTGTCAAAACCAAAGCGGCATTAACCTCCTCAATAGTTCCAACGCATTCAAAAGGTTTTTCTGAATCAATTCCAATTAGTTGATTAAAAACAGGCAATAAATTCTTATCTTCAAATAAATCTTTTTCAAAAATACTAACTAATTCA
>CAZBSL010000189.1:0-4091 GCA_964494265.1 uncultured Bacteroidales bacterium | reverse complement strand
ATGATTGTGGATTCATTTGCACTTGATTCGTTTGATAAAGCAATGTTTTTAATTCCTGACAAAGCAGCTATGAAAATGGTGACAAATGCTAATAATGCTGAAAAAGGAGTATGGCCATTCAAATAATCTTTTTTGTTTAGCTCAAGAAGTTTAGGGTCAATAAACCTTTGTGCCACTATCAACTCATCATTTGAAAAACCTGCCTTTTTGACAGTATTAAGTCCTGACTCAATAGGATTCAGCAAGAAAGGGCGAACAGTATTTTTATTTTTTAACATTTCCAAACTAACAATTGAATCCTTTCCACCACCGACCGGAACAATAATAGAATTATCAAGAGATACAGAAACAGGAAATAACTCGCAATTTGATTTTGAAACGATCTTAACAAAACTATCTTGATCAACCTTAATATTATTTAAATAGAAAAATTCTCCTAAGCCTAAGTAATATAATTTTTTCCACCATTTGATTTGGTCGTCATTCAATTTATGAGGCTTAATAATAATTTGTGGCGAACATGTAGCCTTCCAATAACTTATCAACTCTATCATTCCGACATGAAAAGCAAAATTACTCAAGTCGGAATCAGATAAATTTTCAACATGAAAGAAGTTTCTAATTGGGATTTCAAGTCCCGGATTGAAAACAATTTCATCGGATAATTTAAATTCAAAACTCAGGTGAATTGAGTTTTGGGTCTTTACTATTTTATAATTTTCATAAACAAAATGAGGATATTGCTTCCTTAATGAAAAAAAAATACTACTTTTATCTTTTATTGCCATTTAAGAATGGTATTATTTTTGTAAAATAAAAATCAAAAGTATCAAATAATTGTAAATAATTTTGTATTTTTACAAAGATGACAGATTTTAAAAAAATAGTTGAAATAAGGGCCAACGATATAAAGCCAAAAAGAGGAAGGATATTAATATCCGAGCCTCTATTAAACGACTATTATTTTAGCCGCTCTGTAATACTTCTCGCCGAACACAATGAGGAAGGTTCATTTGGTGTAATAATGAATAAGCCCTTGGATGTTAATTTTAATGAAGTCGTTAAAGATTTCCCCAAATTCACGGGAGATATTTTTTTAGGTGGCCCGGTTAAATCCGACAATTTATTTTATATTCATACTCTTGGAGATTTAATTGAAAACAGTTACGAAATCATTGATGGATTATACTGGGGTGGAGAAACTAAAATTATTAAAGAAATGATCATTTCGGGCCACATTAAATCCAATCAAATCAGGTTCTTTCTGGGTTATTCGGGCTGGAATCCAAACCAGCTTGAAGAGGAATTGAAAAGAAATTCATGGGTTGTTTCCAATACAAATACTGATTTTATGCTGAATGTTGATTACCACCTTCTTTGGGAAAAATCCTTATTAAACCTTAGCAAAGATTATGAAATCTGGACCAAATTCCCGACAAATCCCAATTTCAATTAATGAGACTATAAAAAATTCCATTGATTCACAGATTCTTAAAATTAATGTGAACCGAATTTGGTTCTGAATTTATTGAAGCTGTATTTTTGCCGGTATAATGCTTATTATATGTCGTTAAAAAAAATAAGAAATATAGGGATACTTGCTCATGTTGATGCCGGAAAAACAACCCTCACAGAGCAAATGCTTTTTAATGCAGGAGCGATAAAAATAGCAGGAAATGTTGATAAAGGAACGGCAATAAGTGATTTTCTTGATGTAGAAAAGGAAAGGGGAATCTCGGTAAAGGCAAGCACAGTTTCTTATGTTTGGAAGGATATAAAAATAAATCTTATCGACACTCCCGGGCATGTTGATTTTGCGAGTGAGGCTGAGCATTCTTTTAAGGCTTTTGATGCTGTTGTACTTGTTATTTCAGCAGTTGAGGGAGTGCAATCACACACCGAAACTATTTGGTCTGCAATTCATAAATTAAATATTCCGTGTATTTTCTTTATAAACAAATGTGATCGTCCTGGCTCTGATAACAAACAAGTTATAACAGAAATTAAAAAAACTTTAAGCCCTGATGTTTTTGTTTTACAAAAGGTTTCGGGGGAAGAAAGCAATTCTATAAACTTAAAAAGTATTTGGAATTCAAATGAAATTAATGATGATTTGTTGGAAATCCTTGCTGAAAGAGATGAGTGTTTGCTTGAGAAATTTATGGAAGAAAAAGTCACTTTCGAAGAGGCTGATAAAACTCTTATAAGTTTAACGGAAAAAAGTTATTTATATCTACTTTTAATGGGTTCAGCGAAAAATAATTGTGGTGTAACAGAAATACTTGACGCTATTGTTAAATATTTCCCGTCTCCTTATGTAAATCCCGGAAACGAATTATCCGGGGTTGTTTTTAAAACTGCAATAAACAAACAATTCGGCCGGATGGCTTATGTCAGGATGTTTAATGGAAAGATTAATATTAGAGACTGTGTAAAAGTTTCCTCCTTGGATGATAAGCAAAAAATCACTCAATTATTTAGTTTTTCGGGCGGAAAACTATATCCTGTCAATTGTCTTGAAGCTGGAAATATAGGTTGTATTTGCGGAATAAAAGAGGCTAAAATTGGTGATTATATTGGTGAAAAAGCAAGAGACTTTCCAGATATCAATCTTAACACTCCCTTACTTACAGTTCAGGCTATTCCTACAGAAGAGAAAAATTACGCAACTCTTGCTTATGCACTTCAGGAATTGGATAGAGAAGATCCTTATCTTGATTTTCAATGGATAAAAGAAGAACGTGAGCTTCATATAAAAATAATGGGATGGATACAAATTGAGGTGTTGGAGAAAATTTTACTCAACAGGTTTGAAATTGCAGCAAAATTTGAAAATCCGAGTGTAATTTATAAAGAAACCCCTTTAGATGTTGGCAAAGGTTTTGTAAATTACACTATGCCAAAACCTTGCTGGGCAATTTTGAAATTTTTGATTGGACCCGGTGAAGTTGGTAGCGGGATTAAATTTAAATCGGAAGTTAGTGTTAATAAAATTCATCGGAAATACCAAAATGAGGTTGAAAAAGCAATTCCACTTGCACTCAAACAGGGAATCAAAGGTTGGGAAGTAACAGATATATTAATTACTTTAATTGATGGTGAAGATCATGAAATTCATTCACGGCCCGGCGACTTCATTGTTGCTACTCCAATGGGAATTATTGAGGGCTTGAAATCAATTGGAACAAGTCTTCTGGAACCTGTTTTGAATTTCACAATCAAAGCCGGAGAAGATTTACTTGGAAAAGTAGTTGGTGATATTATGATGATGAGAGGAACATTTGAAAACCCTTTAATTGGGGACGGAAAATTTATTCTGAAGGGAATTTTACCTGTTTCAACTTCTATTGAGTATCCGATAAAACTAAGTTCACGTTCAGGGGGAAAAGCAAAAATCACGACACACTTTGCTGGATACCGAAAATGCAGTGATGAAGAAGGTGTAATCAGAAAATTTCAGGGAATCAGTCCTTTGGATAGAGCAAAATGGATTTTACAGGCACGAAAAGCTATCACCCAAAGTCAAAAATCTTAATTCTTAATGCTAAATTCTCAATTATAATCCTTATAATTTGAAATTTCCAGAGCTGTAGGAGACCAATTTTTAAAGAACTCAGTTAGTTTCTTAACACTATAAGTTTTTTCTTTTTCAAGATATGCCGTATTTTGCGTATGTATTTGTTCACCTTTCTGATTCAATATAACAATTACCGGAAATCCTAATCGTTGAGGAAATTTTAACTTTCTTAAAAGCTCAAGGTTTTTATTCTCCTTGCTGTAGTTAACATCAACAACAACATAATTTGCCCTAAGTAATGAATCAACTGAAGAATTTTCATCTATAAATTTATGTAAGCCTATGCACCAAGGGCACCAGTTCCCTCCTATTATCAACATAATATTTTTGTTCTCATTAAGGGCTTGTTGAGTAGCCAGTTCAATATCTTTTTTTGCATTTGCTTCGGGATTATAAATTTTGCCTTCTGATTTTTGAGAAAAAACAATAGTAGAATTCAATGCTAAAACTATAAAAATTAAAAATACATTTTTCATATATAATTTATTAAATGAAATGCAAAAATAGAAAATCA
>CAZBSL010000188.1:0-5952 GCA_964494265.1 uncultured Bacteroidales bacterium | reverse complement strand
GCATAATTTTTTCCATCAATCTCAACGCTATCATATGGTTTGGGTTGAAAAGTCTTCTCAGCTAATAAGATTTCATAATGAGATTTACTTTGGTTTGAGTAATATGATGAGTCAAGGCTTAGGGAATCAGAATCACTCAATTCATATACTCTTATTGTTTGTTGTGTTGTAACATCTCCATAAAAACCACTATAATTGAAATAAACAACTAAAGAATCAAGGACAGGATTTTTTCCGAAGTCAACTCCGGTAGATGAAATTAGAAATTGAGTGTAAAGATTTGCCGTTGTTGTTCCAAAAATAGGATCATAATAGGAGCCTAACAAGCTTATTGAGGTGTTGCTTGTTCTGACAGAATCAACTAATTCGGAATGGCCTGTGATTGTTATGGAATCAGTAAAATATGCATCAATCACCGAATTAGGAGGCTGAATGTTTAATCCTATTTCACTTGGATCTTTTTGGCATGCAAAAACTATTAGGCTTATGGCTATTGAAAAGAAAACAATATGCCTGAGTTGTAATAATAAGGATCTGAATTTCAATTTTAAGTAAATTAGTGTAAAATAAATTGATTTTAATTTTAGGAAACAGCATTTTCAGCCAATAGCTTTTCATAGAACTTTGAATACACATCTATATAATTTTCCATGGATTGATATTCAAGCATTGGTTTTCCTGTTTTCTTAATATATTCCAATATTTCCTGATTGATTGTTTCACTGCCGTGAATTATTGCATCTGAAAAATCAATTGCAGCTTTACTTAAATTAACGAAGTTTGGCTTCTTATAGTGTTTAATATCCTTATTTGTTATACCGTCAAGTTTAATTTTCTTAGAAAAATCTTTATTTAGATTTTCGCTAAAATCATCATCGTAAATGGAATAGATGATTTTTGCATCCGAAAAAATGGGATTATCTTTAAATGCTTTTTTAATATAAAGAGGTATTAAACTCGTAATCCAGCCATGGCAATGAACAATGTCTGGTGCCCAACCTAATTTCTTAACCGTTTCTAGAACTCCTCTTGAGAAAAAAATCGCCCTTTCATCATTATCCTTAAAAAACTTATCAGCCTTATCGTGGAAAACAAATTTTCTATGAAAATAATCTTCATTATCAATAAAATAGATTTGCATTCTGGCTTGCTGAATTGAAGCAACTTTAATTATTAGAGGATGATCGGAATCATTTATTATTAAATTCATTCCAGATAATCGTATAACTTCATGAAGTTGATTTTTTCTTTCATTAACACTACCGAATCTGGGCATGAAAGTACGTATTTCTTTACCTCTTTCCTGAATTCCTTGAGGTAGATGTCTTCCAATAATTCCCATGTGACTTTCCGGGAGATATGGTGTAATCTCTTGTGTAACAAATAACACCCTTGTCTTTTTCATATGTATATATTTTATACAGGTTTTAAAAATGCAAAGTTAGGTTTTTTTTTTGACATTTTCAATTTGAAAAGCAATAAGATATTTTCTATATCATTTGCAATCATTTTTCAAATACATTTAGTGAACAACTATTTTTGTAGTTTCACCTCTATTTGTAGAAAGAATGTAAAAACCTTTGCTTAAATTACTAATATTTAGGACATCTGTTTTTGTTGCTGTAAGAACTATTTTTCCACTGAGGTCTGATAATTTAATTTCTTTTCTTTTTTCATTAAAAAACAAAAAATCTCCTGAAACCGGATTTGGAAATATCGTAAAATGTCCAATATATGACTCTATGATACCTGTTGGCACATTATTGAATCCGGGTGTTGCCGTATCAAAATACATCCATTGCATGCCTCCATCAGGATTTCTGCCAAATGAGGTGTCGGTTTGCTGCAATCCAAAAGTTAATGTATCTAAGGGAAAGAAGCCTGTTGTTTCTGAGTCAAATATTCCAATTTGTTCACCTTCCTTTTTTAGTTTGAAAGTTGCATGATTTTCACCCTGTTCTGTGTCATTATCAGCCCAAATCAATAAAAATTCTTTAGGAAGCAACTCTATTTGAGGCAATTGCCATTTGTCAGGATTATCAAAATCGTCTGATAAATATTTATCGCCAAGCCAGATAGATTCCGAATCAGCATTATAAACCTCTATCCAATCATCAAATTCTCCAAATTCATCAGCTATGGTAGTGTCGTTACTCGCCATAAATTCGTTAATACATATTAATTGATTTTCAGAGGGAAAGATTTCAAAATGAATCATTTCACATGGATAGAACACGGAATTTGAATAGTTATCAGATGCTTTAATCTGAAAATCAATTGTTCCGGAAGAAGTCATTGCCGGGATTGAATTCCCGTAAAAATTATCTCCTTCTTCACCATCGTTATGCATCCCAACATCGAACATTTCAATTGAATTATTTGCACCTCCATTCTTTCTATATATTATCTCAACATTTGGATTTATATTATCGTCTTCAATATAGACTCCAACTTCCAAATTTGAATTTATTATAGGCAAATGGTATTTCAAATACTTAACAATTGGAGTAATGTTGTTTAATTCCAATTGTTGATTTGCCGAATTATTTCTAATTTCAAAATATGGTTTAATTCCATAAGCAACATGGTCACCAGTTGGTTGATCAAAAGAGTTTAGAAAATCCTGATATGAATAACCATAATCAAGTGGATAATATGGATCATTTTCGACGTAAGGGCTTATCATAGATTTAATTATCTCAATTTTTGGAAAAATTATTTCGGTTTTGGTAATTTCATTTATTAGAACATTTAAATAGAATGAATATTGATCCTTTAGCTCAGGAATATTCATTATTTTTGTATATAACGGCCTGACTTCGTTACCATGCTGTTGCCAGTCATAAATGTTTCTGGTTCCCCAATCTCTTCCAATCCAGTCAATTCCAAGTGTATTATCAAGATCGTAAGGAATATATTCAAATTTATCTGTTTCGGTGTTATGATATAAATAAAAATTATTTTTATTATAAATATAACCATCCCAATTCCCTGTGATTATGTCTATTGCAATAATTTTCAAATAATCTTCGAGATTAAATATCTTTCTGATTTCACAGGCAAAGTCGTTATCGGGAGTATTATTTAAAACATCAATAAAGTTTGCAATGTCTGAATAATCGTCTTCTGCTGTATTTGTTTTCAGGTTGTAGGCTCTTCTTCCATTGTTTTCAAATTTATATAATTCAGGGTCATTGCCTAAGTAATTTAAATCGGCCGGCCAAAGACATTTAAACAAATTTCCGCCATTATTTCCAAATCTTGAATCAATAAATTCTTCATCAATATGTTCGACATTTAGATATAAACCATAATAATTATTATTAATGAACAATTCAATATGATTTGATCGGGGAGCAGGGATTTCAAATTCACGCAAGATATCCCAACAAATTTTTGCCCTTGAAATTGATGGATCATTATGTTCGCCATTTAGGTTCATTTTTTCAAGGCCGTGATATTTTCTTCCTTGCTCGAATGTATTAAACGAAACTTTAAAAGATTTTTTTTGTGAATAGCGAGAAGTATTACCCCGAAGACGAAATCCAATATCCTCTATTGTATCTTTATCTTCACCATTATCAAAAATGAAATTTGCATGAAATTCATTATTACTTTCAGGATTATCGTAAATCCATTGAAGTGTGTCGGGATTGATGAAAATATCCACCCTCGGTACAATTTCATCAATAAAAACTTTTCCGTTCATGGGAAAAGCCGGCTGGCAATGAAGAATTTTTATACCGAACCCAATGAGAATTATTGTGAGTATTAGTAGTTTTTTCATTAATTATTTGTTTAGCCGATTAATCTAATCATTAAGCATTTTTTCAATTACTTGTGGGAAATATTTATATTCTAATTGATGAATTTTTTTTGCAAGGCTTTCGTGATTATCATTACTCTGAATTGCTACTTTTTCCTGAAATATAATTTTTCCTTCATCATATTTTTCGTTCACAAAATGTATGCTAATCCCGCTTTCCTTTTCACCTGCTTCAATAACAGATTTGTGAACTTTGTTGCCATACATTCCTTTTCCACCAAATTTTGGCAATAATGCGGGGTGAATATTAATAATTTTTCCACTAAAATCTTTAATTAACTTTTGGGGGATCAACCACAAAAAACCGGCCAAAACGATTAAATCAACAGAATTTTGTTTCAAAATAGTATTAATTTTTTCGGTTTCATGAAAATCGCTGCGATTGTAATATATTGAGGGAATACTCAAATTTTTTGCTCTCTGCAAAACAAAGGCATCTTTGTTGTTCGATATTATCAAGCAAACATTAATGTTTTGATTATCGCTAAAATATTCAGCAATTCTTTGTGCGTTTGTGCCGTTTCCTGAAGCAAAAATTGCGATGTTTTTCATCTTTTTTATTTTTCGTAAAAGTGCATTTCACAAATGTATTTAGAAACCTTTTCGGGTAACATATAATTAATGTTTTTTCCGTTTTTGATAGCATTGCGAATAAAACTCGAAGATATTTCCATCAAAGGAGCATTAAATATTTTTACTTTTGGATGATTTGTATAGAAGCCTATATCATAATCCGGCCTTGAATAAACATAAATTTTATAATTTGAAAGGATTTCTTTATAGTTTTTCCATTTGTGAAAACTTGGAAAAATATCGGTTCCTGCAATAAGCACGAAATCTTTATTCGGATATTTTTCCTTCAAGTAAGTAAGTGTATCAATTGTATATGAGGGTTTGGGCATGTTAAACTCAATATCGGAGGCTTTCATTCTCGGATTATCTTCAATTGCTATTTTTACTAATATAAGCCGATGATGATCAGCCAAAAGAGTTTTGCGTTCTTTTAAAGGATTATGAGGTGAAACAATGAACCAAATCTTGTCAAGGTCAGTAAATTCAAGCATATATTCGGCAATAATTAAATGCCCGATATGAATTGGATTGAAAGAACCGAAAAAAAGGCCGGTTTTTTTGCTTTTTATCTCATTCATATTATTGCTTCTTTATTATTTGTTAATCAATGGTTTTAATATTTCAATATCAAATTATAAATCGTGTAGATGATTATTTTGTACAAACAATATTTTCCCACCCGACATATTTCCAATATATTTTCTTATTCCTTTTATTGCATCTTCTAATTTATATTTACCGGCAATTTTTGTCGATATTTCATTTTTAATAATCATTTCCTGCAATTCATTCGAAATTTCATTAAATCTTTCTGTTCCGATTTCTTCAATCCATTCATTTAAATTAAAACCACTCAATATCTTATCTTTAAAAATTAGCTCTAAGGTATTGATTTCAGATATTGGTTTTCCCGATAATCCACCATAAACAATAACCTCCGAATCTTTTGGCATTGCATTAAAAATCAACCCTGTCATTTCGCCACCAACCGCATCAAAAGCAGTTGTTGCTTTCAATTGATTAGCTAATTCGGATAATTTTTCGGTAAAATTTTCATCAGTCGATAATAAAACATATTCTTCCCCCTCCTTATTTAATTGATTTAAAACGTCTTCTTTACGAACAATATTAATTACTTTGACTTTGTTTTTTTTTGCAAATGAAGAAATAAAACGACAAAGCTGACTTCCGGCGCCACTTTGGATGATAGCTTGATTTTCACGTTGTAAAGCAATTTCAAAAAGTCCAAAAGCAGTAATAGGATTTATTGCTAAGCAAGCTGCCTGATCCATATCAATCTCATCCTTGAGAACAATACAATTATTAGTTTCGGTTAAAAAAAACTCGGCCCATGTTCCATCTCTATCATCTTGCGTAAAGCAACTTACTTTTTTACCCAATAAGGTTTTTGATGTCTTATCATTTCCGGTATCGACAACAATTCCACTTCCTTCAAAGCCGGGAACACATGCTAATGTTTTGACAACATTATATCCACCTTGCAAAAATGCAATATCGGATGGGTTACATGGTGCGGCTGACATTTGAATTAA
>CAZBSL010000187.1:0-5984 GCA_964494265.1 uncultured Bacteroidales bacterium | reverse complement strand
TTAGAAAATTATTATTTTTGCCTTCAAAATTAACATAAATATAAATAAAATAATAATAGTAATTTTTTATGAAAAAGATATTAGTAATCGGATCTGTTGGCCAAATAGGTTCGGAATTAACACTTGAACTTAGGAAAATTTATGGTAATGAAAATGTAATTGCCAATGGTAGAAGAACTAAACCCTCAGAAAAACTTTTAAGCTCTGGGCCATTTGAGTTTTTTGATACAACAAGCAGGGAAGACCTTGAAAATATTTGTAAAAAATATAATATTGATACAATAGTAAATATGGCTGCAATATTATCGGCAGTTGGGGAAGATAAACCTATGTTGGCTTGGGATGTTAATATGAACGGTTTGATAAATACATTGGAGGTTGCACGAGAAATGAAAATGGAACAAGTTTTGATTCCCAGTTCAATTGCTGTCTTTGGACCCGAAACTCCAATTGATAACACCCCTCAGGAAACTATTCTTCGACCAACTACAATGTATGGTGTTACGAAAGTTGCCGGCGAATTATTAGCCGATTATTATGTGCGACGATACGGACTCGATGTTAGGGGTTTAAGGTATCCCGGAATAATCAGTAATGAAACTCTTCCCGGAGGCGGCACGACTGATTATGCCGTTGCAATTTATTACGAAGCAATTAAAAACAAAAAATATACTTGTTTTGTAAAGGAAGATACACGCTTACCAATGATGTATATGCCTGATTGCCTCAAAGCAACAATTGATCTTATGCAAGCTGATTTTTCTAAACTAAAACATCATTCTGATTTTAATGTTGGTGCAATGAGTTTTACGGCCGGTGAATTGGCCGCTTCAATTAAAAAGTATATTCCTGAATTTGAGGTTTCTTATGAACCGGATTCTCGACAGGCAATTGCCGATTCGTGGCCAAACTCGGTTGATGATAGTGCAGCCCGTGAAGAATGGGGATGGAAACCTGCTTACAACCTTGATGCAATGACTCAGGATATGTTAAAAGTCTTGGGAGAAAAACATAAAAAAGGCTTATTATAAAATACAGAAAAATAATGATATAACAAAGCTGCGTCAAAAATGACGCAGCTTTTTGTATGATAAAATCAATGATTTTTTCAATAATATAATACACATATTTAAGTGCAACCTTTAAACAAATAGGATTGTCATAATAATAATTGTATCAATAATTTGAATAATATAAATTTAACAAATATAATTAATATGAAACTTTTACAAAAACAAAGAAAATTCTTATCATTATTAGCAATAATAATGATCGTTCCTGCTTTTATGTTTGGACAAAACGAAGCAAAAAACAGGGAAAAAACTAAAGATCAATCCAATGATGTAAACACAAGGGTTGATAATAACGGATACTGGAAAAGAAAGGCAAAAGAAGGTCTTGCTACATTAAACCCCGTTGTTAAAGTTGAAAAAGCTACATTTAGGGGTAGTGAAATTGATGCAATTGGAGTTGTAACTGAAGACTCACCCGATGTTCCTGTTACTTCGGTAAATTCAACACAGAGTGAAAATTCAATTTTTGTTAATCCAAATGATAACGAAAACGCTTTAAATTCAAATAATTCAACTCAAAACCCTGTCGGGTCGCTTTTCGGTGCTAACGACTTTTTTACTTTTGATGCAGGTTTGAACTGGGGCGGAGAAGTACAAGGAGCAGGTGGCCCTAACTCAGGTGATCCTGCTACAGCCATTGGTTTAAATGGCAGATATTTTGTCGGTTATATTAATAGCGGGCTCGGACAAGGCATTTCTTATTCTGATGATAACGGACAAAGCTGGACTGCTAAAACTGTAAAAAGCGGAGGCGGAAACACTTTGGATAAAAATCATTTATGGATTGACAACTCACCTACAAGCCTATATTCCGGAAACCTTTATGATGCATGGACTCCTTTCGGCGGGTCAAATGATAGTGATATTGAACTTGCTCGTTCAGTTGATAATGGCGAAACATGGTCAAGTACAATTAACGTCAGCCAGGGTATTGCGAGCGGTCATTGCCAGGGAGTTAATATTCAAACCGGTCCGAATGGTGAAGTTTATGTGATTTTTGCAATTTATGACGGATGGCCACAAGATGAAAAAGCAATCGGAATGGCAAAATCAACTAATGGAGGAGCAAGTTTTGCAGCACCGACAAAAATAATAAACAATATCAGAGGTATCAGAAATACTGAAACTTCAAAAAATATGAGAGTTAATTCATTTCCTGTTATGGCAGTTGATATAAGTAATGGACCAAACAGAGGCAATATTTATGTTGTTTGGGCAAATGTCGGAGTTCCCGGAATTAACTCAGGTAATGACATTGATAGTTATATTATTCGTTCGGAAGATGGTGGCGATTCATGGTCAACCCCTGTGAAAATTAACCAGGATCCTTCCGGATTAGGGAAAGAACATTATTTTCCATGGATAACTTGCGATCCTGAAAGCGGAGCATTAAGTGTTGTTTTCTATGATGACAGAAATGTTGCTTCAAACCAATGCGAAGTTTTTGCGGCAAATTCTTTTGATGGAGGAGAAACATGGGAAGATTTCAAAGTTAGCGATGTATCTTTTACTCCCTCTCCGATTCCCGGTTTAGCAGGTAGTTATTTTGGTGATTATCTTGGAATTTCTGCTTTTGGTGGAATGGTTTATCCTTGCTGGACTGACAATCGTTCTGGTACCGCAATGACTTATGTTTCACCTTATCAAACAAATAATCTCCCCCGTCCAACTGATTTAATTGCCGATCTTAACGAAGAAACTGGTACTGTTGATCTTGAATGGCAATTTGAAAGTGTTGCCGGTTTCCAATATTTTATTGTTTACCGTGATGGCGAACAACTTGGGACTACTACTGATTTAACTTTTTCAGATAATCTTCCCAACTATGGTGTTTTTCAATACAAAGTAACTGCTTTCCTTGATGAAGGAGAATCTTTGGGGCCTGCCCAATCAATTCAATGGGGAAATCCGAATATAGCTGTTTCGCAAAATTCATTCACTAAAGTTCTCCAACCTGATCAAACCGGTTCGGAATCTCTAATAATAAATAATGAAGGCGAGCTTGAACTTGAATATGAAATTTCTATCAGCATCAACTCAAAAGACAGTAAAGATTATTGTTCTGCAAGTGGTGGATGCGACGAATATATCAGCAATGTAGAAGTTGGAGATATTAACAATTCATCTGACTGTACTGAGTACGGCGATTATACTGATTTTTCTACAACAATGAATGCAGGAGATTCATATCCAATTACTATTACTAATGGTAATTCATGGAATGGCGACGAATGCATGATTTGGGTTGACTGGAATCAGAATGAAGAATTTGATGGCGATGAAGCCATAAGCCCTAACGGTGGCCCCGATGTTTATACTGCAAATATTATCCCGCCGGATGATGCAATTGGAGGAAGTACAAGAATGAGAATAAGAATACAATATTATGGTACACCCGAACCTTGTGAATCTACATCTTATGGTGAGGTTGAGGATTATACTATTAATGTTGTTAGTTGGTTGGCGGTATCACCAAGCTCAGGTACTATTGCTGCTGGCGAATCAGAAACTATTGCACTTGATTTTGATGCAACAGATATGGAAGAAGATACTTATACAGCAGACTTAACACTTACAAGCAATGATCCCGATGAACCGGTAATTACAATTCCTGTTTCATTAATAGTTCAGGAAGGTGCAGCCGCTACACAAACCATTGAATTGGAAGAAGGATATTTGTTTGCTTCTTCCAGCGTCGATCCTACGGATAATAATATGATGATTGTTCTTCAAGAAATATTGAATGATAATTTGGATTTTGTAAGAAATTCAAATGGTGAAGTTTTAAGAAAAATTGGACCTAACTGGGTTAACGGAATAGGTGATTGGTCGGTAACAGAAGGTTATTTGTTTAAAATGAATGCTACCGAAACATTAGTTATTGAAGGAGAACAATTAAATGCACAAACTCCTATTAATCTTGTTACAGGATACCAATTTGTAAGCTATTTACCTTTAAATGCAATGGATGCAATGGATGCATTTGCTGAAATAATTGGTGATGACCTTGATTTTATAAGAAACTCAAATGGTGAAATTTTAAGGAAAATTGGGCCAAACTGGGTAAACGGTATCGGAAATGTTGAGTCGGGTGAAGGTTATTTAATTAAAATGATTAATTCTGATATTTTAATTTATCCTGCCTCAGGCAAAAAATTAGCTTATATTGAAAAATTAATACCGGTTCATTTTACATTTGATGGTGGAAATGCTGCCGACGCTGTCTGGACAATTTATCTTAATGAACAAACAGAAAGTGGGAATTATCTAAATATCGGTGATGAAATTGGAATTTTTGATGGCAAAACTCTCGTTGGCTCTGCCGTAATTAATCAAACTTTATCAGAAAATAATAAATATCAAAACGTTTTAACTGTTTTTGAAACTTTAGATGATAGCAAAGGTTATAATCCTGATTATCCGTTTACAATAAAGGTTTGGAACAATGCTAATAATATGGAAATTATTGATTTCCATTTCGAATTGATTTCTGCCGATAGGGCCTTCACAGGTGTTAATTTCCCAACTGAAGACGGACAATACAGTTATGGAACCTTTGATCTTTCTGATTTGAAAATAAAAGAAAATATTCTCTCAAATACTTTTCTCGGTAATAACTTTCCTAATCCATTGAATAATAAAACAACTATTACTTACGGTTTAGGAGAATCAGGAAAAGTAAAACTTACTATTTTTAATTCATTCGGACAACAAGTTTCAATTCCTATTAATCAAGTTCAATCAAAAGGAACTTATAATATTAATATTGATTGCTCAGATTTCACTCCGGGTATTTATCAATATAAATTAGAAATTGAAGGTTCGGTTGAGAAATTTACCGAATCAAAAGTAATGGTTATTATATAATCTGAAAATATCAAAAACACCGGAACTTAATAAATTTCAGAAAAAAGTTTCGGTGTTTTGTAAAATTAGGCGCAACGAAAATTAACAAAATAATGATGATAAATTAAATGTTTTATTAAAATTAAAAATGAGAAAAATGAGAAAAATTTACAAAATGAGAAAATTACAAGCATTATTAATAGCAGTTTGTTTTTTTCTAACTTCATTTAGTCTTTATGCTGAAAACATAAAGCTTAATGATGAAAAAACTGCAATTAAAGTGCTTGAGAACACTTATCTTAAATTGCAGGTTGAAAACTCAGTATCCGATATCAACTTTTTTGAAGTAAAAACAGATAAAGGTGATTTTACTGAATTTAGTATTGAAGGATATTCTTATACACAGAAAATCGGATTTCCAAAATTACCTGTCAACAGAAGATTGATAGAAATTCCAATGAATTCGACTGCAACTGTTAATGTAATTGATTTTAAAGTTAATGAATATACTTTAGAAGAATTAGGAATTACGAATATTGTTTTCCCGACTCAACCCCAGGTTAACAAGGGTGAAGAGGGAGAAACAGAAATAGTTATTAACCAAAGAGCTTATCAAAGAAATTCATTCAATCCCACAACTCTTGTTAGTGTTGATGTTTTGGGAATTATGAGAGGTGTCAGAATTGCTCGTTTAAACATTTCTCCAATTCAATATAATCCGGTTACAAATACCGTAAGAATTTATGAAGAAATTAATGTTGAAGTTTTATTTGAAGGAGCTGATGTAACTCAAACTATTAATAAAAAGAAAAGCAATTCAAATATTTTCTTCAATGGCTTGAAAAGTCAAATTTTAAATTATAAAAACCTTGATAGCAAAGAATTGATCACCGATTCTCCGGTTAAGTATGTTATCGTTTCCGACCCTATGTTTGAAACACAACTTCAGCCTTTTATTGAATGGAAAACAAAAAAAGGATTTGAGATAATCGAAGCTTATACTAATGATCCAAATGTTGGAACCTCCACAACTTCAATAAAAAACTATTTAGAAGGATTATATGA
>CAZBSL010000186.1:0-6019 GCA_964494265.1 uncultured Bacteroidales bacterium | reverse complement strand
TCCCGCAGATTACGCAGATAAACGCAGAAAAACCATCAGCATAAAATCAGCTTAATCCCTGCACTGCTTTGTAATTCAGGCTTGTGCGAACAAAATATAAATATGAAATACAAAAATAATCTATAGTCAACAATCAATCATCAATTTCTTAGTCGTCGGAGAACTCTTTAAGGATTTTCCTATAGCTTGAAAAAACATTTGCTCTCGAAATAAATCCAAGATATTTTCCTTCTTTCACAACTGCGAGATTATATTTTCCCGAATGCTGGAATTTTTTAGCCACCTGATCCATTGATTCATCGGGATGGACAATTGAAGAAGGGACTATCATAAGATTTCGGACATAAGTGGTATTATATAATTCAGGATTAAACATAATATTACGAATATCATCGAGACGTATAATCCCGAAAAAATTATTGTCTTTATCAATAACAGGATAAATATTTCTTTTTGAATTGGAAATAACTTTCACAAGGTCGCCAAGTGTAGCTTCCGGTGAAATTGAGGCAAAATCCTTTTCGATAAACTTATTTACTTTCATCAATGACAAAACGGCTTTATCTTTATGGTGAGTAATCAACTCACCGCGTTTTGCTAATTGGTGTGTATAAACCGAATTGCTGACAAATAATTTTATTGTTGCGTAAGAAATCGTGGAAGTAATCATTAAAGGAACGAAAAGTTTGTATCCGCCTGTTATTTCGGCAATAAGAAAAATTGCCGTTAGTGGGGCATGTAAAACACCGGCAATCAAGCCTCCCATCCCGACAAGAGCAAAATTTCCCGTTGAAATTTCTCCCAAATTCATATGATTGACTAAACTTGCAAACAAAAGCCCTGTAAAAGCACCCATGAAAAGGGTAGGTGCGAAAATCCCCCCAACTCCTCCGGCTCCGAAAGTTATGGATGTTGCTATAACTTTAAAAAATATTATCAAAAACAAAAGAAGAAAGATAATATAAATATTATCCTTAAATGAGAAAAAAATACTATTATTAAATAAAGGATCAAAATTGCCATGCAATGTGGCGTTTATGGCCTCATAACCTTCACCGTAGAGCGAGGGAAAGAAAAATATTAATATTCCGAGACAAAGGCCTCCGAAAATTACTTTTGAATACCATTTTTTAATTTTAATAAAATTAAATTCGATAAACATATACATTTTTGTAAAATAGACCGATACTAATCCTGCTAAAACTCCTAAGGCTATAAAATATGGTGATTCAGCTATTAGAAATTCCTCAGTAATTTCATAAGGATATAAAACTGCTTGACCAAGAAAAAAATATGAAGTTAAAACAGCGGTAGCCGAGGCAATTAATAACGGTATTATTGATGCTGTTGTCAAATCAATCATTATAACTTCAACAGCAAAAACTACCGCTGCAATCGGCGATTTAAAAATTGCAGCCATAGCAGCGGCACTTGCAAGCCCTAATAAAAGAGTGATTTGTTTATAGCTAAGGCGAAACATTTGTCCGATATTTGAACCTATGGCGGCACCGGTAGCTACCGTTGGGCCTTCAAGCCCTACCGAACCACCAAATCCTACAGTTAATGTACTTGTGATTATTGACGAAAAAATATTGTGTCGTTTAATTATTCCGTGTGCTTTTGAAATTGCAAATAAAACACTCGGGATACCGTGCCCAACATGCTGACGAATAATGAATTTAATATAAATAACGGCAATTAAAATGCCGATGGCAGGGTAGGCGAAATATAAATAATTATGATAATCGGCAGTAAAACTGCTTGTGAGTAGTTCTTTAATCAGGTGAACTGAATTTTTAATAATTACCGCTCCTAATCCGGCAAGAACACCTATAATAACACTAAGAATCATAATAAAATTCTTAATGCTAATATGCTTAACCCTCCATAATAAAAATCGTCCTAATAAACTCTGTTTTTTCATTCAGATGTATTTATAACAAATTTAAGTGTTTTTTAATCAAATTTGAAATATTATGCCACAACAAAAAACCTAATAGATTAATTTTATTAATTGGCGAAATTAATTAATTTTGGCTCTTTTTGTTAAAGGTTGATATTTTTATTTAAGAAAAAAATAAGCAATAATGAATTAATTAGAAACGATAAAATTAGAAATTATGGAGAAGAACAAAACTCCTAATTTCTACAACTTGTGTTTTTTAAAATGAAATAAACTAAAAGTTTAGCAAAACAAAAATATAAACACATGAAAATAATTTCATACAACGTTAATGGAATTCGGGCAGCTATCCAAAAAGGATTAATTGATTGGATTAAAGTTGTTGATCCCGATATGATTTGTATTCAGGAAACTAAGGCTCAACCTCATCAAATACCAATTTTCGACTTTGAAGAAGCCGGATACAGGGGATATTGGTTTTCGGCTCAGAAAAAAGGATATAGCGGTGTTGGTATTCTGACAAAGAAAAAGCCTGACAATATTGTTTACGGTATGAATATCGAAAAATATGATTTCGAAGGCAGGTTTCTCAGGATTGATTATGGCGAAATTTCTTTTGTAAGCGTTTACCATCCATCCGGTTCGAGTGGAGATTTGCGGCAGGCTTTTAAAATGCAATGGTTAGATGATTTTCAAAATTATATTAATGATTTAAAAAAATCACGTCCAAATCTCATCCTTTCCGGCGATTATAATATTTGTCATGAAGCTATTGATATTCATGATCCCATTAGAAATGCAAAAAGTTCCGGATTTTTACCCGAAGAACGCCAATGGATGACAGGATTTCTAAATAGCGGGTTTATTGATACTTTCAGGCACTTCAATAAAGAACCCGATAATTATTCATGGTGGAGTTACAGGGCTAATGCACGTGCAAGAAATCTTGGCTGGCGTATTGATTATCACATGATTTCAAATTCTTTGGAAGATAAACTAAAAAGAGCTTTAATTCTTCCCGATGCAAAGCATTCTGATCATTGTCCGGTAGTAGTGGAAATGGATTTGTAGTTTTTAATAAATTTATTTTTATAACTTATCCAATTTATTATCTTTGCTTTTTTCTTAAATGGAAAAATCTAATTGTTTCTATATATTTGAAATATAATGATATATAATGTCGAGTTTTTAAACTGGGTTTTAATTTTAATTTCAGGAATATTATTTATAATTTTTATTTATGCGGCAATAATCTCTATTGCTGAGAAAGAATATCTTGCATCAAGTCGTTTTTTTTTAACTTCATTTCTTCTACCTGCCTTTTTTTTATTATTAGCTTACTTTGATTTCTTCCAAAAAGAATATTTTGTTTCTGTCTTTCTGCTGTTATTGCTTTTGGCATTAATTCTCATTTTTATTCCTTTTGGAAATAAAAAGCAGAAAGCAAATGAACTGCCATCAGAAAAAATTGATGAACGAGACATAATGTTTTCAAGAAATATTTTACAGAAAAATACTGAAAATCACAATGAATACTACGAAAGAAGGCCTGAAAAAAAAGATGTTGATGATTTTATAAGAAGCTTACCGGGATTATGTTCTCCGAAATCATCCCTATTCAATCCTTTTTCTTATTTTAGTGCTGATGCAAACTTTTTTGCTATAAAATATTTGAGAAATGCAGTTGACGGAGAAATTTCAAAAACAAAAATAGAAGCCGACCCTGCTGAACTTACAATTTTTATTAAAAATTGGGTTAAAAAACTTGGAGCCTTAAATACAGGGATTTGTGAATTAAAACCCTATCATTTATATAATTATAGGGGTAGGAAAAATAATTATAATGAAGAAGTAATTCACAAACATAAGTTGGCCATTGCATTTACCCTTGAGATGGATAAAGACTACACATCCTGTGCTCCCGAAGGCCCGACTGTTATGGAATCGGCGCAGCAATATTTTTCGAGTGGCTCAATAGCCATAAGGCTTGCCGAATTCATAAGAAATTTAGGTTTTCCGGCAAGAGCACATATTGATGGAAACTATGAAGTGGTTTGTCCGTTAGTTGCACAAGATGCCGGATTGGGCGAAATTGGTCGATTGGGTTTGCTAATGACTCCAAAGCTTGGCCCAAGAGTTAGAATAGCAGTAGTTACGACAGATTTACCATTAATTTATGATAAACGAAATCATGATTCTTCGGTAATTGAATTTTGCAAAATTTGCAAGAAATGCACTAATATTTGTCCGACAAATGCGGTTCCAAAAGATGACAGAAAAATTATTAATGGAGTTAGAAGATGGCAAATAAATCAAGAAAAATGCTTTGAATATTGGTGCAAAATAGGCACCGATTGTGGGAGGTGTTTTAGTGTTTGCCCTTACTCTCACCCTGATAATTTTTTACATAATTTCGTTAGGTTTGGTATCCGCAATTCTCCAATCTTTAGAAGGATAGCATTATTTTTAGACAATGTTTTTTATGGACAAAAACCTCCATCTTCTAAAGTTCCGAAATGGATAGATATTAAATGGAAAATAGCACAATAGCTTTTAGAACAAACCCTTTAATATAATAAAAATTAATTTTGAAATTATAATTAAAAATATTTACTTTTATCGAATAATTAAAAGCAAATATATGAAGAAATTCTCCGTAATTATAATATTGCTTCTTTGTGGATGTTCATTATTGTTTTCTCAAGGACGAATACATTCGCGAGTTTTACATTCATTGGCCGATGATGAAACAATTATTTACCTTAATAAGCAAAATTTAATAGTGGATGATTATCAGGTTAATTCTATTTTTTTTACTGAAAAAAACACTCCTTCCGGAATACAACAATTCGCAATTTTAAATGGAGAAAATTTTGGCCCTTACGACAATATTTTCTTTAGTAAGGACAATGCTTTTATAAATGATAGTACTTATAACTATAATTTTATTCAAAACGGTGAAACTTTCATAAATATAAACGGAGAAATTTATGGGCCTTACAATTTTATAGAAGTTAAAATTACGTTTTTTAAAAACGGAAATTTTTATTATAATTATAAAAAAGATTTTCTTTGGTATTCAAATTTTAATGGAGAAGAATACGGGCCATTTCCTGAATCTCCCGTCTTCTCGCAAAATGCAGAGTATTATTATTCATTTGATCGTTATGGAATAAATTTCGTCAACATTAATAGTGAAGAGTATGGCCCCTTCGATAATTTTTCAGACTTTACTGTTAATGAAAATGGAAGTTTTTATTTTAAATTTTCTAGAGAAAACATTTCATACACAAATATAAATGGTGAAGAATATGGCCCGTTTGAAGGTCTTAATAATATTGTAGTTGTTGACCGTACGAACTTTGGCTTTGAAATTAAACAAGGAAACAACTGGTTTGTTAATGTTAGAGGAAAAATTTTTGGGCCTTTCGAAAAAGTAAATAGATTAAGAATTAATCCTAATGGTGATTATTCTTTTAATCTGCAACAAAAAGGAATGGAATTTACTAAAATTAATCACCTTATTTATGGCCCTTATGATAATATCAGCAAGCAAATGTTAAGCGATAGCGGATCCTATTGTTTTATTTATAAAAAGCAAAGACAAAACTATATTGTTATTAATGGAAATGAATTTGGCCCCTACTTGAATATTAATGATTTAATGGTTAAAAACTCCGGGAAATATCGATATAGCTATATGCAAGATGATTATTATTATGTAAATATTAATGGAGAAGTTCTTGGCCCATTCGAGCAAATTAACAATATTTCGATGACTGACGATGGTGATTATAGAATTTATTTTATGCAAAATGATAAATATTATGCTATTATCTCACAAATAGTTTTCGGCCCTTTTGATAAAAGTTTTTCATCTTTCAAAATTTCACCTGAAAATCATTCAGATTTTTGTTTTAAATATAACGAAGGCGTAAATATTAATGGGACAGAGTATTTGTCGAATCCGAATATTTTTTGGAGTAAAGACTGCCGGCATTTTTTCAGCTACGATAATTACAGTCTTGATTTGATAATTGACGGAATATTTTACTATAATTCAGGAGGTTTTAGGTATGTTTATGTGCCGAATCAAAATAGTGTAAAGTGGATATC
>CAZBSL010000185.1:0-6027 GCA_964494265.1 uncultured Bacteroidales bacterium | reverse complement strand
ATCAAATATTTCGATATAAATAATATAAATCCCTATAACGGCTTTTGCATTATCCCTGTCAATTCCATCCCACGAAAAACAACCTTTTGTTCCAAGCAATTCATTTTTTACAAGGTCAATAATTAATCTGCCTCTTGCATCATAAATCAAAATATTTGCGACATAACCCGGGGCATTAAACTCATAATTAATATTTAATACATCATTATAACCATCATTATCAGGAGAAAATATTTCGGGTAAAACTGTGATCTGTTCATCAATTTGCTCAAATTTTCTAAACTGTGAATTTTCATATGCCGGTGTTCCAAAACCAACGTCTTCGGCAGCCGAATGCCAATTTGATCTATCATTTGTAGGCCTGTCGAAATTTAAACGTTCCAAACTGACACCTTCTGTCGAATTCAATAAAGGAAATTGCATGTCCTCGGAATATGGAAACAAATCAATAATTTGAAAACCTTTATTAGTTATGGCAACAACTCCTTCGGAATTAGTAAAAGAAGGCATTTTTTTCATTTTAATAAATGCATCAGGATTTGAAGTGAAATATTGTTGCTGCACAATTTCCGGTGATTCGCTTAAGACAAAATATTCACCGGGAAAAAACAAAAATCCATCCTCTGAAATCGCATAAGGTGTTTCAATATTTGATGTGAATAAATCGTAAGATGCAAGCAAAAGAGAACTGAGGTCAATTATTTTTTCCGAACGATTATAAATTTCAATAAAACGCACTCCGTCATCCTTGGGATCAGGCAGAAATTCATTTATCACGATATCCAAAGAATCAGCAGCCTTCGGGATTGCAAATAGGATTGAAGTATTTATGGGAATGGTATTACCCACACAATCGGTCAAACTGTCTGTAATGCTTAAAGAATAAATGATATTTTCCTGCAAATCCTTATTCAGAAATAAAATTAATGATCGATAATCAGGTGGAAACAACTCGACACCGATAGGATTTCCAATTTCATGATCGATATAATATCTCTCGGTATTAAGCAACGATGCACTATCCATTGGCTCGGTAAAAAACAGTTTTATTTTTTGTGAATCAATTATATTTACATTATACAAATCGGGAGGCAGAAGATCGGGATTAGAAGAGAGAACCGAATTTTCTCTTCCCGGAGTACCTCCCCCAATATCTTCGCAAGCTATCCAGTTATCCACTCCGGCACACGGATTATCAGGATCAATTTGCTCAAGCGACCAACCCCCGTTTTCTTTATTTTTATTTTTGTACCACTCTTCAGAATATGAAACCGTAGAAATAATTTTTCCTTCAGGGTTTTTTAAAATAATTGTTTGGCCGGAATTTGTAAGTGTAAAACTTGAGAAGCCATAAAAATTTCCGAATACCGAAAGATATTGAGCGGCATCATCGTCGCCAAGTATTAAAAATCCTTGTGGTTCAATAATAACATCAGCAATTTCTTTTTCGCTTGAACCAATACAAAGAATCCAATTATTAAGGTTCACTGGCAATGAGGTGCGATTTAATAACTCCAGATACTCGAAATCGGGAAGCGAAACTATCGGATTCGGATCGGCCATTATTTCATTGATTACAATATCGAAAGAATAAGCCGAAAACAATGAGAATGCGAAATCTGATTCCTCAATTTTATTTCCCGAAAGGTCTTCAATATTAGTAACAGTCAGAATGTTTTCAATCCTGTTTTGAAACTCATTTTCAAATTCTAAATGAACCAAAGAAAAATCCGATTCATCAAGTAAAGCCGATTTTGGATTTCCGATTTCGTTGTTAACAAAATAATTATTCAGATTTTCGGAAGATTGCTTTTCAATAGATTCAGAAAATTTCACATCAATTGCATTAGAAGAAACTACTTCAACTGAAATAACTTCGGGAGAAATTGTATCAAAAATTTCCGGGCCAATATAAAATTCATCAAAGTAAAATTTCTTTGAATTACTGATTGTATATTTACAATAGACTCCAAAAAAGTTGGTCGTTGTAAAAGTATTATCCAAGCCGCTACATTCAAATAAATAATTTGTCCCACCCGAATAATCTACATAAACATCCCATTTCCCCGTATTATTCCTAATCACTTTAACTCCAATCGAAAAACTGTTTGAAATCAAGGCATCGGTACACCTGCAAACAGAAAAGATTTCATTTCCGTTTTGCCTAAAAAGTTCGATTGCATCATTCGTTCCTGCTTCGCCAAGTTGAAGAAAATATCCGTTTAGCTCAGAAGTTAAATCCGAATTATCGGAAATGAGATAGATTCTGGCCATATTATTGCCGGAAGGGCTAAAAGAAAGCTTAACCCAAAAATGCCATTCGGTTTCGTCGATTAACAGATTTTCAGTTGATAAATAAGAAATTCCGGCTTCATCAGAAAATAATTGAAGTTGATTTGACGAATTTATTTGGAATTTATTTATGCTACCTGTCCAAATCGGATCATCACTAAAATTTCCATCAGAGAAATTATCATTTAATTGTGAAAAAACAATAATAGGTAGTAAACAAATTACTACGACTAACAGTTTCATCTGTTTAATAAAAACTTGAATTTTGCTCATCATCCATAATATTTTTACTGTTTTTTTAAATAGGGTTGTAAATATACTATTTTTGCGTCAAAAAAAGAAAAACTTTTGTAAAATTTAAGAAAAATAAATTTTACATGTTTTTTGAAAAGAATTTTGTTGAACTAATAATTTTTTTTAGTAGAGGTGAAGGTTTACACAGATTTCAAGAATTTTAAACCGATTTCTTATCCGGTAGTTACGCTCGGGACTTTTGATGGTGTACACATCGGTCATCAAAAAATTTTTACACGATTAAAAGAAGTTGCACAAAAGAATAAAGGAGAAACGATTGTAATAACTTTTAATCCTCACCCGCGACTTGTTCTTGAGCCAAATAATACCGAACTGAAATTTATAAATACTCAAAAGAAAAAATTTGAATTATTAGAGAAAGCAGGGGTGGATCACTTAATTGTACTACCTTTCACAAAAGAATTCGCGACTATTTCATCAAAAAATTTTATAAAAGATTTTCTTATTGATAAAATAAAGGCAAAAAAAATAATTGTCGGTTACGATCATCACTTTGGCCGTGAACGTGGAGGAAGTTTTAAAGTGCTTCGCGGACTTGCAAAAATTTATGATTTTGAAGTTGAGGAGATACCTGCTCAGGACATTAAAAATATTGCAGTTAGCTCAACAAAAATCCGTGATGCTCTTTTTAATGGAGATGTTAAAAAGGCTAATGTTTTATTAGGTTACGAATACTCAATCACTGGAATTGTTGTCAGAGGAAACCAAATTGGTAGAAAATTAGGTTTTCCGACAGCAAATATCGACTTTGACGATCATTACAAACTAATAGCCGCAAACGGAGTTTATGCATGTAAAATCGAATGGAATAATAAATTTTATAAAGGAATGGGAAACATTGGTATCAGGCCAACCCTCAATGAAAACGGATTGACTATCGAGGTAAATATTTTTGATTTTGACCAAGATATTTATGACGAAATAATTACAATTTATTTTATTGACAGATTTCGTGATGAGAAGAAATTTAAAAACCTTGATTTTTTAAGGAGACGACTTACTATTGATAAATATAGAACATTGCAGATATTTGATGATTATGGGAAAAAGGCTAAAGGCTAAAAAGTAAAGGCTAAAGGCTAAAGTAATCATGCCTGAATAGCGTTGACCTTTTTATATTTAATTTTACAATATTATATTTAGTGAGTTCAGTAATTATTATTCCTTTTCAACAATAATTCCTAAACCAAGTATTCCGTGAGTTTCAATTTTTGTCATTAAATTTCCAATTTCTATTTTACTAATTCCATCTTTAGAAAATCGAAAACCTTTCCTTAGCGGGAATTTTAATTCTATATAATTATCTTGTTTCTCTCCGATAAATTCACCGTTTTTGTTTTTAACTTTGATTTCATAATTTGTAAATCTTTCTTCACCCGAAGGAGTGTAAAAGGCAGTATTTAACAATAATTCATCATAAGAATATGTTTCATCAAATTTTATTAAAAGATAAATATTGTATGTGGATTGACTAACCGGAAATTCAAAATTTAGCTCACTAAAACGATTCCATGAGTTATTTTTGAAATGCCTGAAATTATTATAATGAACATTATTATCGCAGGCAGAAAGTACAAAAACAAAGCTAAAAATTATATAAAATACTTTAAGGGAATAAAGTAATCTGATTTTTTTATTTAAATATGAATCCGGCCTAAAAATCCATTTAACGCAAAGATTGAAAAATTTTAACGCAAAGGCCGCAAAACTTATATGCTTATAATCTATGCTTTGCGAGTTTTGCGATTCGTCTGCTTTCCGATAATTATCGGAATACATGAACCATTTATTTTCTCTTTTTAGAGCAATTTCAAACATTTAATTGATCTTTTTTGCGTTTTTCAGATTGTTAACAAAAATAAAAAACAAAGATAATTAAATATACGCATAAATATTATTTTCGCATATCCTTAGTTTTTTAAATTTTGAAAGAAAATTATGGCAAAGAAAAAATATTATGTGGTTTGGGAAGGGAAGAAAACAGGAGTGTTCTCTTCATGGAAAGAATGTGAGCAACAAATAAAAGGATTTGAAGGAGCAAAATATAAATCATTTGCTGACGAAAAGCTTGCGAAAAAAGCATTCCAAGGGAATTATTTTGACTTTGTAGGGAAGGATTTTTCGAAAAAAGAAATTCCTCAAGAAGTTAGAGCTTTAATTGGTAATCCGATTCAAAATAGTTTATCAGTTGATGCGGCATGTAGTGGAAATCCGGGTGTTTTGGAATATCGCGGGGTTGATACTAAGTCAGCGATAGAATTATTCCGACTCGGGCCTTTTCCCCAGGGAACGGTTAATATTGGAGAGTTTTTAGCTCTTGTGCATGGTTTGGCTTACTTAAAGCAAAAAAACAGCAATTTCCCGATTTACAGCGATTCAAGAGTTGCTATAAAATGGGTAAAACAAAAAAAAATCAACACCAAACTTGAACGGAACCAAATAAACAACGATCTTTTTAAACTTGTTGAAAGGGCAATAACCTGGCTTAAAAATAATTCAATTGAAACTAAAATATTAAAATGGGAAACAGCAGCCTGGGGAGAAATTCCTGCTGACTTCGGAAGGAAATAAGGACAAATTATAAAAACCTCCAACAACTTACATTATAAAGGTGTAATAGTAACTGACATTTTTATAATAAAATGTAAGCCGGAATACAAGCCTATCCTAAATAATAATAAGAGAGTTATAAATATTGTAAAATATACCCAAAGAATTTTTGTTTTTCTTTTTCTTTCAATAATTTGAAGTTTGGGTTTTGCCTTTGAATTAAAAACTACAGGAACAATCAAAAAAGCCATAGTACAAAGCATAACCGTTTCATAAGGAGGTATAAAGGGGAATTTAATAAAAAACAACAACAAACTTCCAATCAGCCAGGGTACTAAGGCCTGAATAAATAAAAATTGTAATCGGTGTTTTTTAATAATCCTATTAGTTGAACTTGCAGTCTCAAGGAAATGCCTCGTTGAATAATAACCAATTATGGTTAAAATTACTAACGAGATCAAAGACAATAATATTTTGAAAAAAGCATTCATGAACAACCAATTAGCCACATAACCAAAACCCTGATCGGTTGTTACACCTGCAACGAAAGCTCCGAAAAACATATTCAATCCGTGAAGTCCAATCCAAAGAATAAACAAACGTTGCATGTTTGATAGCCCTTTTTTCTTAAAAAAGACTCTTAAAAAAAAGCTACCTATAACAAAAGAAGCAGCAGGGCCTGAAAATGTAATGAGGATAATATTAAATCGTGTCCACAATGGAGAATAATCATTAAAGGCAAGATCATAAAAATACAATATCGAATCTAAATTATACCATGATGCAACGAAAAGAACAACAAATTGATATATAAGATAAACTATCAAATATGATATTATGAAAACAAACAATGAGTTTAAGAAATTAAAG
>CAZBSL010000184.1:0-6057 GCA_964494265.1 uncultured Bacteroidales bacterium | reverse complement strand
TACCAATAAATAATATACAAAACCGAAACAATAGCACAAAGCAATATTGCTCCGACATTAAAAGCTGTACCGGTGTGGAAAATTCCTTTGTAAAGCTCTATTCCTTTAGGGTCATTTGTCTTAGATTCTATTAAGCTTATCAATATTCCGATTCCGGCTAAAATCAATGCTACATATCCCATTCTGTCGATAAATGGAACTTCGGGGGCGAAAAAGAAAAATACAGCCGATAAAGGAATTGTCAGGATTGCGATCCATAGAGCTGCATTTGATGTCGCACGCTTCCAAAAAAGCCCGAAACAGAAAATTATACATACCCCGGGAGTTACGAACCCCGTAAATTCCTGAATATATTGAAATGCCTGATCTAAGTTTCCAAGCAGAGGTTTCGCCGTCAGAACAGCAATTACCAATGCAATAACACTTGTTACTCTACCAACCGTAACCATCTTAGTTTCCGAGACATTTTTATTAATAAACCTCTTAAAAATATCCATCGTAAAAATCGTTGCCGTTGAGTTCAACATCGACGCAAGCGATGAAACAACAGCTGCAGCAAGAGCGGCAAAAGCAAGCCCTTTTAATCCGACCGGAATAAATTCGTGTAATAACCATGGGTATGCTTTATCGGAAGGCTCAAGAATAATTGATGAATTTTTTGTTAAAACAAAAGCAGCAATTCCCGGAATTACAACAACTAATGGAATTAAAATTTTAAGAAATCCGGCGAATATCATTCCACGTTGTGCTTCACGAATACTTTTTGCGGCTAAGCCTCTTTGAATAATATATTGATTAAAACCCCAGTAAGAAATATTTGCTATCCACATTCCTCCTACTAAAACACCTAAGCCGGGTAAATCCATATAAGCATCTTTCATACCTCCATTTCCATCGGGGATCAAAAGTGAACCTTCCTCGAGTATCATATCAAATTTTTCGGGAGCATATTTTAATAACTGTTCAAAACCTGCTATAGCTCCCTGTCCGTCGGAAACTGCATCAAGAGCCAGATAAGTCGTCAATAAGCCACCACCAATCAAGAAAATAACCTGCACAACATCAGTCCAAACCACAGCAGTCAGGCCTCCATAAATCGAATAAATTGCAGCAAATAAAGCAAGCCCGATAATTCCATACATTAAAGGTATTCCCATTATGGTTTTCAAAGCTAAAGCTCCGAGATAAAGGACAGAAGTAAGATTAACAAAAACATAAACTATTAACCAAAAAGTAGCCATTACGGTTCTGACACGTCCATCGTATCTAAGCTCAAGAAACTGAGGCATAGTATAAATTTTTTTCTTAAGAAAAATCGGAAGAAAGAATTTACCGACTAAAATCAAGGTTATTGCTGCCATCCATTCATAAGATGCAATGCCAAGTCCAATTGCAAAACCCGAACCCGACATCCCAATCATCTGCTCAGCGGAAATATTTGCAGCTATCAATGAAGCACCTATTGCCCACCATGGCAAAGCCTTTGAAGCCAAAAAATAATCCTGAGCGGTTTTTTCTTTCCCTTTCTTTTTCCTTGAAACCCAAAGCCCGATAAAAACAATTATTAAACCATAAGAAATAAATACTGCATAATCTATTGTCGAAAAACTTGAATTATTCATATATTAAATTTGATTTTTTAGAAACATCCACGCAAAATATAAAAATTATTAAAATTAATAAGTATTTTTTTTACATTTCAAAGCTTGCATAATTATTTCACAAAAAAGGGATCAAGTAATTAAAAGCTTAAATAGTTTGTTAAGAACATTTTAAAATGTTTTAAATGCTAAAATAATTTTAATTACTTTGATTTGGTTTTATAATAATCCGGAACAAAAGTTTGTTCAGACATCGGTGTCCTCACATATCCTTTTGAATCGTCTCGAGGTGGAAGCTTAATAATCGGATTAGGAATTTCCTTATAAGGTATTAATTTTAATAAATGCCTGAGACACAGCAAGCGTGCATGTTTTTTATCATCTGTATGAATTACCCACCAAGGCGATTGTTTTGTATCTGTGTAAGCAAACATTTCATCTTTAGCTTTTGAATAATCGACCCAATGCAAACGTGATTGAAGATCAATTTCACTTAATTTCCATTGCTTTGTAGGATCATTAATTCGTTTTTGAAAGCGGCGTTCTTGTTCTTTTTCACTAACCGAGAACCAATATTTTATCAGAATAATTCCGGAACGAATCAACATACGCTCAAATTCAGGGCAAGTTCTAAGAAATCCCCAATATTCGTCTTCAGTACAAAATCCCATAACTCTTTCAACACCTGCCCTGTTATACCAGCTTCTGTCAAATAAAACCATTTCGCCGGCAGCAGGCAAATGAGTTACATATCTCTGAAAATACCATTGTGTTTTTTCACGTTCGGTTGGAGTAGCCAGAGCCACAACCCTACAGATTCTTGGATTCAAAGTTTGCGTAATTCTTTTAATAACACCACCTTTTCCGGCAGCATCGCGGCCCTCAAAAATCACAACAACCCGTAAACCCTCTTGTTTAATCCAATCTTGTAGTCTAACAAGCTCAATTTGTAACCTTGCTAATTCTTTATCATAAAAACCATTTGATATTTCTTTTTCATGTCCGTGATTGCCATTAGTTTTAATATGAGCCATATTTTGTTTATTTTAAATGCAAATTTATTATTCTATTCAAAATTACAAATCTTTATTAAAAACAATACTGAAAATTATTTTTAATTTAAGATTGATTCTTTTTGATAATTTTGTAAAAAAAGTATTTATTTCAGCATTGAAAAAATATATGTCAAATAATTTCAAATTTAATGCTAATAAAAATATAATTGAATGAAGATATTCAGTTCATTGAATTTGTTATTTTCAATTTTAGGAGGTTTGGTATTATTATTTATCATCGCTCCTTTGTTAGGAATGTTTTTTTCAACCTCGCCAAGCGACTTGATTGAAACTGCTAAAGAAACTGAAGTGCAAAGAAGTATTTGGCTCACTTTGTTTACAGCAATGATGGCAACGGTTTTTTTTGCTATTGCTGCTATTCCATTTGCTTATCTTTTAGCAAGAAAAAAATTTCCTTTCAAGCGTTTAGTGCTTGGAATAATTGACCTTCCGATTGTTATTCCACACTCAGCAGCTGGGATTGCAATACTCGGATTTATCAGCCGCGATTCAACTATTGGCAAGCTTGCTTCCGAATTCGGTTTAAATTTCGTTGGGCATCCCGTAGGAATCTCTATCGCAATGGCTTTTGTCAGTATTCCTTTTCTCATAAATTCTGCTCGTGATGGATTTGCTGCTGTACCCTTAAAACTTGAAAAAGCTGCATTATCTCTTGGTGCTTCACCAATTAAAGTATTCTTTACAATATCTCTACCCTTGGCATGGCGGAATGTTCTTTCAGGCCTAATTTTAATGTTTGCCCGTGGCATGAGTGAGTTTGGTGCTGTCGTAATTGTGGCATATCATCCTATGACTGCACCGGTTTTAATTTTCGAACGATTCGGGGCATTCGGCTTAAAATATGCAAGGCCTGTTGCTGTTATTTTTATAGTAGTCAGCCTTTTAGTTTTTATTCTTTTACGCTTGCTTTCAAAAGAAAAAGATGATGTTAGAACTTAAAAATATTTCTAAAATATACGATTCATTCGTTTTAGATAATATTTCATTATCTGTTGAAAAAGGCGATTATTTTGTGTTGCTTGGTGCTTCGGGTGCAGGGAAAACGCTTATACTTGAGATAATTGCGGGAATAATTCAAGCTGATAAGGGCCTAATTTTTTTAGATAATGAAAATATTACTAATAAAAAAATCCAAAAACGAGAAATTGGCTTGGTATTTCAGGATCTTGCAGTTTTCCCACATTTATCAGTAAAAGAAAACATTGAATATCCTCTTAAAAATTATAATATCAAAAAATCAATTATTCGGGAAAAAACGAACAAAATTGCCGAAAAATTAAACATCGATCAAATTCTAAATCGAAGACCATCAACATTATCCGGTGGTGAATTACAAAGAGTTGCATTAGCACGTACTTTGGTGTCAAATCCTAAAATATTGTTACTTGATGAACCGCTATCTTCAATCGACATTCAACTGAAAAACGATTTACGCAAACTGCTTCGCAGAATTAACTATGCCGGGCAGACAATAATCCATGTTACACACGATTACGAAGAAGCTGTGCTTCTTGCAAACAAAGTGGCAGTATTAAATGAAGGAAAATTATTGCAAACAGGAACGGCGAAAGAAGTTTTTCAATTTCCGAAATCAAAGTTTGTTGCAAGTTTTACAGGTGTTCGTAATTTTTTCCCATGTATTATAAAACCCTCAGATTCAAAAGGCTTAAAAACTGTAATTATTGATAATTCTATTGAAATTAAATTACAGACCGATGAAATGCAAGGTAGCGGTTTTATTTTGATTCGCGATAATGCAATATTTGTTTCAAACCATAAACCCGAAACAAGTGCTTGTAATATATTTTTTGGAGAAATATTAGAGATTATACCAATACAAAACAGTATTGAACTTGTTGTAAATTTGGGAATAAAATTATCTGTTTTGATCTCGCTCGAATCTTTCGAGAAATTATCCTTAATTGAAGGGAAAAAAGTTTGGGTCGGCTTCAAAGCAACAAATGTAAAATATTTACCAAAATAAGAAATCAAATCATGTTATTGAAAAAGTTCAACAATTTTTTATCTTCAATAAAAGTAAAAATTTGAATAATTTTGTTTTTTAATTTTATTTGAATAATTTTGAAAATTATATGTTTTAATTGTAAACTTTAAGAAATTGGGTCAAGAAATGGAAGATATTAAACAATTAAAAATAATTTTAATTCTTATAGTAGTCGGTATTTGGTTTATTGTTTTTCAGAATTTTGGAATATTTCCTCGCTTTTCACCTGTTAAAATTGAATCGGATGCGGTGTTAACCATTACCGGTAACGTTGATGTTGAAAATACCGTTTTTGTTAAGGGACAGGTAGATGTAAACATTGAGAGTATAAACGGATATAGTAAATTTTATAAAGATCCGAGGACTGGTCAATATTATGTGCTACCGGTTACCGACCCTTACGAAGAATAATATATGAACGATTTATATTTGAAATTTTAATTAAATCAAATATAAAATTTTGTTTCGAATTTTTTTTCACCATTTTTTTTCTTGCTTTCATTCACTACTTTTTTTCAAATCGACAAATTCTTATCTTTTTTCTATTTTGAAATAAGTCAAAAATAGCTTATCTTTGGACGAGAAAGGAGAATTAATTATGTCAGCTAAAAAAATCGATTCTAATTATTCGTGGCAAAGTATCTTTCATGAATACTTTATTAAAAGCATTAATGAAAAGCCTTTAACAACTTCAAACCCCGGGCCGTTTATTTCCATTTCAAGGGAATTCGGATGCATTGCAAATAATATTGCCCAAAAATTGTCGATTGAATTATCAAAATCTATTGAAAATAAAGGGAAAAAAAAGGAATGGAAATGGATCAATAAAGAAATTTTGATTGAATCTGCCAAAGCACTTAATTTAAAACCGGAAAAGATCGAATATGTGTTTTTATCGAGACAAAAATCGGCTATGGATGAATTTGTTTCAGCAATGACAACAAAATATTTTAAAAGCGACAAAGCCATACGTAAAACGATTACAAATGTTATAAGATCAATTTTAAGCGATGGGAATGTGATAATTGTTGGACGAGGTGGAGTTTCTTTTGGAAATAAAATCCCCAGATCAATTCATATTAAACTGATTGCCCCTTTAGATTGGCGAGTTCAAAGAATCAGTAAGAATTATAAAATGGAAACTGCTGAAGCCGAAAAACACATCAGAAAAGTAGATGCAGAACGCAAACAATTAGTTGATAGTTTTTTCCAAAAAGAAACTGATAATTCAATTTTCGATCTTATATTCAACCGAAAAACAGTATCGGAAGATCATATTATAAAGACGATTATTGAATTGAGTAAGATTAAAAAGATTATTTGATAATCAAGAAAAACCAATATAGAAAAAAAACTCTTTTTTCAAAGGGGCTTT
>CAZBSL010000183.1:0-6070 GCA_964494265.1 uncultured Bacteroidales bacterium | reverse complement strand
TCCGTGATAAACATTAGATTAGGGTTCTCATTTTTAACAATTTCAATGATCTTTTTCCTTTCTGGCGGGTTTAGTGCGACGGAAGGGGGATTGCTGGGATTGACGAGGAAAGCTACCTTAATTCCCGGGTCTTTCAGCTTATCCAACTCTTTTTCGGGATATTCCCAGTTGTGAGTACCTTCTTTTGTTTTTCCCTCAGCTTTTATTAGAACAACTTTGAAATTGAATCTGTCTAATTCCGGAATTTCAATATAAGGGGTGAAAGTGGGAACAAAAAGTGCGATCTTGTCACCTCGCTTCAGAAGAAAATTTATCATCAGGGAATCGAAGATGTAACACATAGCCGCAGTACCGCCCTCAGTAGCAAAAAGATCGTATTTTCCTTCTGTCGGTTTATTGTTACACATCTCCTGAGCAAGGTAATCGTGTACAATTGCTTCAGAGTGCTTAAGCATTCTGTCAGGTACAGGATACTGATCCCCGATTACACCCTCTGCAAGTTCATGAACATAGGCATCAGGATCAAATTTATGGTTTTCAATTCCATACTTATATAGTTCCTTCAGCAGGTCAATACCTTGGTCTGATTTATTATCTTCGAGAAATTTTTCAAAACGTTTTGCAATTCCTTTAATCTCGGGGATACCTGCCAGTCCTTGAATATAATTCATTGCTCTGCGACATTCTTCCATGCCGAATTTCCCCAATGTGAAAAATGCTTCACGAGGGATTGTTGATATCCAGTTCGGATTACCACGGCCTGCATTCAACATAGCATGTGTACTCTTGTCTGTGCCTTGATTTGCAAGTGTGATAAGATTATTTTTTAACTCGAAAGGACTCATCTGTTCAAGTTCTTTTTCGGTTTTTCTGGTTGTTTTGATTTTGGGAATTTTGTTTTCCATAGGATATAATTTTAACTCATTAGAAAGACTATAATAATACCGCAAATAATTAATAATGTGTTCCCGACCGCATAGGTTACGGTATAGCCGAGGGCTGGAAGTTTGCTTTCAAGTGAATCCTGCACAGCAGGCAAACCGGCCGTTGTTGTCCGGGCACCGCAACAGCAACCCAGTCCGACAGCAGGATCGAATTTAAAGACATATCTTGCCAAGATCATACCGATGAACAAAGGGATTGTGCTTGCAATAGCACCTACGACGAATAACATGGGGCCAACCTCTTTAAAACCTTGAACAAAGCCTGGGGCAGCAGTTATTCCGACAACGGCTATAAACGCATTCAGCCCAAGGTTATTCATAATCCAAAGGGCTGATTCCGGTATTTGGGCAAAAGTAGGATGTTTGGAACGAAGCCATCCGAAAAAGAGGCCTGCAATCAAAACACCGCCACTTGTACTTAAACTTATGGTTGCCTTTCCAATATGCAATGCCAAAACGCCTATCAGTCCGCCGAGAAGAATTCCTAAGCCTATTGAAATCATATCTGCCTTTTCTGTTTTTACATCTGGGTATCCCAATATTTTTACAGCTTTATCAATATCATTTTTCGGCCCGATCAGATAAAGCATATCTCCTTTTTGAAACTCGGTTTCAGGTAATAAAGGAAGTTCCATGCCTCCTCGTGTGATTTTTTGTAAATTAACCTTGAACTCATATTTCTGCTTGCTTAATGTCCTTACAGTCATCCCCACAACTTTTTTATTTATGAGCATCACTTTAATATTATCAACTTTAAAGTTCAATAAATCACGATCAAAAATTTCATTTCCCAACTCCTTCATTTCACAAATTACATATTCGCCGCGTCCTTGGATAACAATATCATCATGTGCTTGGAAGCGGTATTCAGCATTAACATCAATAACATCTTTGCTTCCTTTTTTGCGAAAGCGTTCCACGTAGATATGGTAAGATTTTCCTAAAAAATAATCTTCCAATTCCTTTGTAGTCTTTCCAATAGCAACAGAATTTTCTCCCAGAATATATGCACGTGATACGATCCTGGAAAATGGTGAAATCATTGAAGGCATATCTTTTGAGTCCATACCCATTTTATGTTCCAAATTTCGGCATTGTTGCCTGGCCTTCTTTATGCCTCCCCAGAATAGGGGGCCAATCTGTGCCAGAATAAAGGCTGAGCCTATAGTACCAAAAAGATAAGTAACTGCATAGCAAACAGGAATAGCGTTGATCATATTTTGTTTTGTAGAAGCGTCAAGATTCAATGAATTAATGGTATCGCCTCCAACTCCAATTACAGCTGATATTGTTTGTGCCCCAGCTAATAAGCCGGCAGATTGTCCGGCATTGTATCCCATCATTTTGGCCAGCAACCATGTTGCAAGTAATCCGAAAAATGCCACCAGGGCTGTAAATATCAATTGGGGAATTCCGGATTTTTTTAAGCTATTAAAAAATTGTGGGCCAACGCTGTACCCAACAGAAAAAAGAAAGATTAAAAAGAATATCTGCTTCAGGTCTGCTGAAATATCAATTTTCATTTGCCCGACAATTACTCCAACCAGCAATACGCTGGTTACGCTCCCAAGTGAGAAAGTTTTATACTTAAATTTTCCAATAAAAAAACCTAGGGCAATAGTCATAAAAATTGCCAATTCAGGATGTTGTCTTAATGTTGTGATAAACCATTCCATTATTCTTATTAATTTAAATTTATAAATTCAAATCCAATTTACAGCTTCGTTATTTAACAAAAATAATAATTAAATTCAATTTGAGTAAAATCTTGTTTTATTAGTATAATTTATATTCTCGCATTATATCATTTATAATGAAACAGTTCGGGAATTCAAAATATTTATGAAGTGACTAATGAATAATTGATTTTTTTATATTTACATAGTAACCCAAAGTTTATAAATTGAATTAAACAACACCAAGTTAGTCCGAATGGGTCCGTATGAATGTGCTTCCGTATTATCATTTTCTCATCTGTTTTGTTCAGCTAAATTTGCATTAGTTCCTGCTGTTTTAATGTTGTTCGTAAATTTTATTCTTCATGATAATACATATATTTGCACCAAAGAATAATTGCAATTAAGCAATTGCTTGTATAATTGTTTAAGAAATGTAAGTTATTGAATTGGAAAGAATGGGTAATAACTGAATAGAGGAAATTGCCATAAAATGATTGTTGAATGACAACTGAATATTCGAAAAAAGATAAATTACTTTGAATCAATTTTTAACATAAAACACATACATATGAGATACTTCAAACTTTTTTTAATCATTCCTTTCTTGTTTCTGTTGAGTTGCTCAAACAATGAAGAGTCAATTAATTATGTTGATACTTTTATTGGAACCGGAGGCCATGGCCATACTTATCCCGGTGCAACTTTGCCTTTTGGGATGGTTCAACTCAGCCCTGATACACGAGTTGATAGTTGGGATGGATGTTCGGGCTATCATTATTCAGACAGCACTATTATTGGTTTCAGTCACACGCATTTAAGTGGAACCGGTTGTGGAGATTATGGCGACATTAGACTTATGCCGACAACAGGAAAAGTATTGCTTGATCCGGGAACTGAAGAAACCCCTTCGTCCGGATATCGTTCGACTTTTAACCATAAAACAGAGAAAACAGAACCGGGTTTCTATAGCGTTAAACTTGAAGATTATAATATTGATGTAGAACTAACTACCACTTTAAGATCGGGGTTTCATAAATATAAATTCAATAAAAAAGATAATGCAAATATTATTATTGATTTATCAAATGCTGTTACAAGCGATGTTATTTTAGGCCTTGAAATTGAAATTCTGAGCGATACTGAAATAGCAGGACTTAGACATAGCGATGGCTGGGCCGACAATCAATATGTGTATTTTTATGCTAAATTTTCAAAACCATTCAAATCATATGGCATTGCAGTTGATGGTGAAACAAATACTAAAATCAGAAAGGCTGCTGGAAAAGATGTTAAGGCTTTTGTGAATTATTCCGTTGAAAACAGAGAAGAAATTTTTGTTAAAGTCGGAATTTCGTCGGTAGGCATTGAGGGTGCAAAAAATAATTTATTAAGCGAAATACCCGAATGGGATTTCGATGCAAAAAGGCAAAATGCAAAAGAAATATGGCAGAAATCTCTTGATAAAATGAAGGTTAAGAGTAATTCGGACGATAAGAAAGTTGTTTTTTATACAGCTCTTTATCATGCAATGTTAGCCCCAAATCTATACAGCGATGTTGACGGAAAATATCGCGGGCATGATAATAAAATTCATGTCGCCGCGGGTTTTGATATGTACACGGTTTTTTCATTATGGGATACTTTTCGTGCCGAACATCCGCTTTTTACAATTATTGAACCTGAAAGAACAATTGACTTTATAAAATCAATGATAAGTATTTACGAACAGGGTGGTTTATTGCCTGTTTGGGAACTTGCTGCAAGCGAAACAAATTGTATGATCGGTTATCACTCAATTCCGGTGATTGCCGATGCTTACGTAAAAGGTTTAAAAGATTTTGATATAGAGAAAGCTTTTGAAGCAATGAAAAAAAGTGCTTTAGAAGATCAATTTGGCTTAGAATATTATAAGAAGTATGGATTTATTCCTTCGGGAAAAGAAGGTGAGTCGGTTTCAAAAACACTGGAATATGCTTACGACGATTGGTGTATTGCACAAATTGCTCAGGCTCTCGGTAAGGAAAATGATTATATCGAATTCATTGAAAGAGCTCAGTTTTATAAAAATATTTATGATAAAGAATCGGGATTTATGCGTGCTCGATTAAATGGAGCCTTTGTTAATCCATTTGATCCTACAGAAGTTAATTTCAATTTCACGGAAGCAAATTCGTGGCAATATAGTTTCTTTGCACCTCAGGATATCAGCGGTTTGATTGAAATCAGCGGTGGAAAAGAAAAATTTATTAAAAAATTAGACGAATTATTTTCTGCATCCATTGAGCTTTCGGGACGACATCAGGCTGATATAACGGGTTTGATTGGGCAATATGCTCACGGAAATGAACCAAGCCATCATATGGCTTATTTATACTCTTATGTCGGGCAGCCTTGGAAAACTCAGGAAGTTGTGCATAAAATATTGACTGAATTATATACACCCGAACACGATGGGTTGAGTGGAAACGAAGATTGTGGTCAAATGTCGGCATGGTATGTATTGAGTGCTTCGGGACTTTATCCGGTTACGCCCGGCGATGATATTTATGTTTTTGGTACTCCTTTGTTTGATGAAATAATCATTGATCAAGGAAGCGGAAAGAATTTTATAATTAAAGCTAAGAACGTATCAGATAAAAATTATTATATTCAAAGTGCAAGACTTAATGGAAATTCATATTCAAAATCATATATTGATCATAAAACAATTATTGATGGAAGTGAGCTTTGCTTTGAAATGGGTGATAAACCTAATAAAAAATTTGGTGATTCTGAGCAGGATATTCCTGTTTCTGAAATTAATGATCAAATAATTACAACAGTACCGATAGTTAGTACCGACCAACGTACGTTTACAAAAGAAATGAAAATTGAACTATTTGATAACACAAAAGATGCCGATATTTATTTTACTCTTGACGGCTCAAAACCGGATGCTAATTCCATTAAGTATTCTAAACCTTTGAATTTGAAAAAACATACGGTTATACGTGCACTTGCAAAAAAAGAAGGATATTTAAAAAGTAAAGAAATTTTTGCTGAATTTTTTAAAATTCCCGGAGGCCGTAGCGTTGACATAAATAATCAATATAATAGTCAATATACTGCAGGCGGTGATGTTGCATTGATTGATTTTATCAGAGGATCAGGGAATTTCAGAACAGGTGCATGGCAAGGTTATTATGGTGTAGATTTTGAAGCCGTTGTCGATTTGGGGAAAATTCAGAATATTCACGAAATTTCAGCAGGCTTTTTGCAGGATCAAAAATCATGGATTTTTATGCCACTTGAAGTTAAATTTGAAATTTCAACCGATGGAAAAAATTATATTTCTATCGGAAAAGCAATAAACGATATCCCTGAAAAACAGATGGGAGGAATAGTTAAGGAATTTACAATAAAAGGTTTTAATAAAAAAGCAAAATACATTAAGCTAACAGCCGAGAA
>CAZBSL010000182.1:4159-6157 GCA_964494265.1 uncultured Bacteroidales bacterium | reverse complement strand
AAACATTTATCTCTTTATTGATAATAGTTTAATATAGAATAAAATAGAAACGAAAACCAAATATTAATAAATAAGATAAAGATGTTAAAAAGAATGTCTGATCTGTACGGTTTAGTAAATAAATCGGAAAAGAAAACAGTTGCATTGGCTGCTGCACAGGATGAGGTTGCATTACAGGCAATTACTGAGGCGGTCGAAAGAGGATTTGTTGATGCAATTCTTGTTGGAAATGAAGAAAAAATCAAAAGAGTTGCTTACGACCACCAACTTGACATTTCTTCAATGGAAATATTTAATATTCCAAATAATAATGAGGCCGTTGAAAAAGCCGTTAGGCTAGTCCATGATAAAGATGCAGGAATCCTTATGAAAGGTGGAATTGGTACTGCTACTTTGTTGAAGGGCGTTTTAAATAAGGAATGGGGTTTAAGAAAAAATCCTGTATTATCGCATTTTGCTTTATTTGAAGTAAAAGCATATCACCATAAGCTAATAGCAGTTACTGATGTTGCTTTGAATATTGCTCCAAATCTGAGGGATAAAATAAATATTGTGAATAATGCTGTTGAGGGGCTGAATTTAGTAGGTATCGAAAAGCCGAAAGTTGCAGTAATTGGAGCGGTTGAATTGGTTAACGAAATGATGCCTGCTACTATTGATGCTGCCCTGCTATCAAAAATGGCTCAAAGAGGACAAATCGAAAACTGTATTATTGACGGACCTTTATCGTTTGATATAGCGATTAGTGAAAGAAGTGCACATTACAAAGGAATCGTTAGTGATGTTGCGGGTGATGCCGACTTATTGTTAATGCCCGACATCGAAGCAGGAAATATTTTGTATAAATCCTTTGTGTTTTTTGCCGATGCGAAAGTTGCCGGAGTCGTGTTAGGCGCTTCAGCACCAATTGTATTACCATCAAGAGCGGATTCCGAAAGATCAAAATTAGATAGTATTGCACTTGCTGCTATATAATCACTCCATTAAAATTTGTAATTATCCCGGTAGTTTATGTAAAAAAATAATTGCCAACAATTTTCAAATGTGAATAGAAAGGGTTTATTTGGGGCAAGGGATTTTCAAGAATATTTTAAGTAAAAAAAAACAACAAATGGACGACATAATAATTATTGCAATTAATCCCGGATCGACCTCAACAAAGATTGCTGTATTTCAAAATAATTCACCAATATTTCTTAATACAATCAGGCATAGTGTTGAGGAACTTGAACAATTCAAAAGTATCTACGATCAATTTGATTTCCGAAAACAACTTGTGCAGAAAGAATTAGATGAGGCAGATATTAACACTTCTTTAGTGCGTGCGGTTGTTGGTCGTGGAGGTTTAATGAAACCTAATGAATCAGGGGTTTATTTTGTGAATGATCAAATGATGCATGATTTGAAAAATAGTCCGTTTGGAGAACATGCAAGTAATTTGGGTGGCCTGATAGCTTATGATATTGCAAAATCTTTACCCAATGCAAAAGCATATATTGTTGACCCTGTAGTTGTTGATGAGCTTCAAGATATTGCTCGTATTTCAGGTCATCCTTTGTTTCAACGAAAATCTGTTTTTCATGCACTAAATCAAAAAATAGTTGCCCGGAATTATGCAGAATTAATTAATAAGAAGTATGAGGATTTAAGCTTAATTGTTGTTCATCTTGGTGGAGGAATTACAGTAGGTGCTCACAAAAAAGGCAAGGTAATTGACGTAAATCAGGGTATTGATGGAGAAGGGCCTTTTTCTCCCGAAAGATCGGGAACTCTGCCTGTGGGTGATTTGATTCGGGCTTGTTTCAGCGGAAAATATACCGAAAAACAAATGATTAGAATGATTGTTGGTGAAGGAGGTTTGGTGGCTTATCTCGGCACTAATGATGCTATGGAAGTTGAAAAACGTGTTTTAGAAGGTGATGAAGAAGCAATCCTAATTTATTCTGCTATGGCTTATCAGGTTGCAAAAATGGTAGGAGCAATGTGTACGGTTTTAAA
>CAZBSL010000182.1:0-4059 GCA_964494265.1 uncultured Bacteroidales bacterium | reverse complement strand
GGTGTAAAAGCAGATGTTGCAATTGAATAGCCATTAATAAATTCGGTAGATATTTTATCGGTAGAATTTTGTGGATATACATAATTGGACTTATAAATATCATTATTTATTAGCAAATTATCAGCAACATCCTCAGTTGATAACTTTGATGACTGTTTTGGGTAAATATTATAATTATCGGGTAAATCAATTTTTCCTTCGAGAATTATTTCAATGGATTCTGCAATATGCCCGGGTGGAAGTAAAAGCGAAACAGGATAGTAGGGAAGTGACGGTTCACCAATTTTGCCTTTTAAAACAGTATTATTAAATTTTATTAAATCATAATCATCGATTTTGCTTACATTAATTTCATCGAAAAAATATATTTTCTCAATAATTTGTGCATGACTAAGTCCAAAAGAAAAAATCAATACAAGCACAATTAAGAATTTTTTACAAATCATATAAGCAAAAATGATAATTAAAAATTAAACAAATTACATTCCTTTGTATTTAAATATCAAGACATCAATATATAGCAAATGGTTGCATAATAAACTAAAAAAAACTTAATAAATATTAATGTTTCATAATAATTTAATAGAAATGACGCAATGCCGGAATTTTTATTGTGTAAAAAGAAAATCAATTATTGAAATGGATTACACTATTTGAGAAAGAAAGGAAACATGCATCTTTGAATTTTTATAATGAAATTCCTAAAGAAGCTCACGAATCTTTGACATGAATTTCAATAGAGTTATTTAACACTCGGAGTTAAGCAAAAGATACTTCCTCCGTCAAACAGAGGGCCATCGTAAAGCTCAATAATAGAATAATTTAGGTTTTGTAAAAAGCTTTTTACATTTTCTCCGTCAGAAAAATATTTCAGACAGCCTGAAAGAAATACATCATTTTCAATAACTCCTGCAGCTCCTCCGAAAAAACCATGCTTAAATCCCGGTAGGATAATTTGTTTTGGATTAACATATAAAATATTCAATTTCTCTTTAGTAAGCTTTTGGTAAATATTTTTATCGGAGGTAATAAAACTATCATCTCTTAATGGAAGCAAATTGCAGCGGCAATATCCTTGTGAAACAGAAATTAATTTTTGAGAAGACAAATTCTGAATCATTTTCGTATCGAGAATACCTTTCTTAAAAATAAAATAATTTTCTGTAACAACAGAATTATAAACAGCGCTTTGAGGGTATTTCATTCCAACATTTTGTTCACCTTTGTCAAAATGAATTTTATTATCTCTAAAAATTTTGAAAAACTCAAAAGGCAAATTTGGTGCGAGAATTATTTTATCCGGTAATTGACACATAAAAATATCAGGATGACCTGAAATAGCTTCATAAGTTATTGATTGGGTTGAAAATTCAATTAAAAAACCAAATTGCTTAAGGTTTTTTTTTGCTTGTTCGGGAAGTTTTTTATCGGCGATAATTAAATTTTTCACATGCTTGATTTTTTTTCAAAGTTAAAATTCTTAACTTAATCTTCAACTTATTTGCCTCACATTAAAAAATTATGGAAAACACGAAAGTCACCCAAAAATTCCAGAATTGTCTCAACCTTCCACTACTCAAATTATAAACACAAAAGAAATATAAATGTATTGCTGAGCAAGAAAATTTCTACTTTTGCATTTTTATTTTTCACAAGTCAAAAGATTAAAATGATAAAATTCGATAAATTTATTTTAGATAACGGTCTGAAAGTTATTGTTCATAAAGATGAATCGACTCCTATTGTTGCATTCAATGTTTTATATAATGTTGGAGCAAGAGACGAAAACCCCGAAAAAACCGGATTTGCTCATTTGTTTGAGCATTTAATGTTTGGGGGCTCGGTTAATATTCCCCGATTTGATAAGCCTTTGGAGAAAGTGGGTGGCGAAAATAATGCATTCACAAATAGCGATTTAACTAATTATTATTTAACTCTTCCCAAACAAAACCTTGAAACTGCATTTTGGCTTGAATCCGATAGAATGCTATCTCTGGCTTTTTCGCAAAAAAGTTTGGAGGTTCAAAAGAATGTGGTTGTTGAGGAATTTAAGCAATCTTATCTTAATCAACCTTATGGTGATATTTGGCTATTATTAAAGCCTTTGGCATATAAAGTTCATCCTTACCGGTGGCCTACAATTGGAAAGAATATCGCTCATATAGAAAATGCAGTAATGAAGGATGTTAAAGATTTTTATAATAAATTTTACAATCCGAATAATGCAATTTTGACAATAGCCGGTAATGTTGAACTTGAGGAAATAAAAATACTTGCTCAGAAGTGGTTTGGGCCAATTGAAAATAAAAATACTTTCGTTCGCCATTTGCCGGAAGAACCGGTTCAGGAAAATGCTCGTGAGTTAAAAGTCGAACGAAACGTACCATTCGATTCAATCGTTAAAGCTTATCATATTTGTGCTCGGACTGACCAAGCTTATCATGCAGTTGATCTTTTGTCGGATATTTTATCGAATGGACAATCATCAAGGTTTTATCAGGAATTATATAAAAAACAACAATTATTTAGTGATATAAATGCATATATTTCAGGCGATATAGGTGAAGGTTTAATGATTATCGAAGGGAAATTAATTAAAGGTGTTACAATTGAAAAGGCTGAAAATGCAATTTTAAATGAATTGAATAAGATTTGTGACGGCTTGATTGACGATGAAGAATTGCAAAAAGTGAAAAACAAAGTCGAATCGAATTTAATATTTGCCGAGATGAGTATTCTAAATAAAGCAATGACTTTATCATATTTCGAATTGCTTGGTGATGCCGGTCAAATTAATGCGGAAACCAATAAATATTTGCGTGTTACAAAAGAGGAAATCATAGAACAGGCCAAAGCTATATTTAAACCTACGAATTGCTCGACTTTGTTTTATTTGGCAAAAAATCAAGATTAACCGGATTATTTTATTTAAAAATTTTTGACAATGAGAAAAATTCAACCCGAAATACAACAAATTGAAAAAATCAATTTAAACGAGCCCGAAAAATTTTTTCTGAATAACGGAATTCCTGTTTTTTCAATTAATTCAGGGACTCAGGATGTGGTGAAAATTGATTTGTTTTTTGAAGCAGGTTCAATAAGGCAGCAAAAGCCTTTTGAGGCTTTCTCGGCAAATATTCTTATGAAAGAAGGCTCGTCGAAATATTCTTCAACTGAAATTGCCGAAATGCTTGATTATCACGGTGCATATGTTGAGACTATAAATCAAAAAGACCTTGCAATAGTTTCGCTTTATTCATTAAACAAGCATCTCGAAAAACTTTTACCTCTTTTAGCAGATATAATTTTTTCTCCAAAATACCCTGAAAAAGAATTTGATGTGTTTATTCAAAAGCAAAGACAGGAGTATCTCGTTAATATTGAAAAGGTCAAATATTTAGCTATGCAAAAATTCAATCAGTTGATTTTTGGTAAAAACAATCCGTATGGCCGAATGCTTGAGCTAAAAGATTTTGACGCTTTGAAAACCAATGATCTAAGAAATTTTCATAAGAAATTTTACGATGTGGCTAATTGTAAAATTATTGTTTCAGGGAAAGTTAATGACAAGGTTTTCGATTTATTGAATTTGAATTTCGGAAACATAATGGCGAATTCTGATTATAAACCTGATGCTGGTAATATTGAAATTCCTCCAATTACTAATCAAAAAGATTTTATTTTCAAAGAGAATGCTATGCAATCGGCTATCCGAATCGGAAGAATATTATTTAATAAAACTCACCCCGATTTTATGGGCTTAGTTGTTTTGAATACTGTTTTGGGTGGGTATTTTGGTTCGAGGCTGATGATGAATATTCGTGAAGACAAAGGATATACCTACGGAATTGGCTCCGGCCTGGTGTCGCTGCATAATTCGGGATACTTTTTTATTACTTCCGAAGTTGGTGCTGAGGTGTCAAAAGATGCTATAAATGAAATTTATAAAGAGCTGAGAAAACTTACTGAAGAAAAAATTCCGGAAGATGAATTGAATTTGGTGAGAAATTATATGTTAGGATCATTCATGAGAGGTATTGACGGGCCTTTTGCCTTTGC
>CAZBSL010000181.1:2142-6164 GCA_964494265.1 uncultured Bacteroidales bacterium | reverse complement strand
GCAGTATAAATATATTCGCCATCGCTTTCAACACCTGCCTGAGAAACGGCAGCAGGAACCTGATCGAACATAAACTGTATATCCCAAATTTCATCCGAGAAAACAGGTTTTTCTTGATTTGTATTATTGTTAATTTCTGAATAAGCATGATTTATGATTTTCTCAGAAATCGAATAGTCAATTTTTGTGTTTACCGTTTCAGGGCCACCAACATAATCAATAGAAATATCGAATTCCAGTTCTCCCATTCCGTCATTTCCTATTTCCATTTCTTCGTTATAGGTCTGGCCAGCTATTATTTGAACAGCAAAACTATTTGGATTAACAAAAATTTCGGGTGGGTAATCCCAGAAAACAGTTACGGGGCCGGCAGGATCGGATTCACCTTCCGGATAATATGCAGTAACTTCATATTGGTAAGTTCCGTAGTCGGGAAGGAAATCATTATAAAATTTATTTATAGTTGTTTCAATATAAGAGCCATCTCTATAAACCTTAAATCCAAGCAAATCACGATTTAAAGTTTCGAAATTATAAGTATATTGATTTCCATAAATAGGTTCGGGAGCTTGTTCAATTCCAATAATTTCCCCACTCAGGGAATTGCCATCGCATATTTCACTTTCAGATGAATAAATATTTCTAATGGCATTTTGTTCAACTTTTCCAAAAGTATAATTATCAGCCATTGGATTAAGCATGGCAAAATCATAGTCTGCTTGCCCGTTTACTGAACCATCATACATTAACACACCAACTTTCCCACTTAAAAAAGCATCATCAAAATAAGTACCCTGCAAAACTCCATTAAAATATATATCCATATATCCATCAGAGAATACAACTTTTAAAACATTCCACTGGCTATAGCCGGGAATTATATCGTAACTATCTGCCCAAGAATTCAAATATGTGAAATTACCGTTAACATATTTTCCTATGCACCATCGTTGCCAATTCGAGGAAGTACCAATTACTAATCTATATCCGTTCATCCACTTGCCATCTGAAGCAATATCATGCGGATTCCCATTAAACCATAATCCCATAAGATTGCTACTCCCTGAATTTTTCCGCATTTTAACTTCATACTCATAGTTTGAATACTCATTATCGTAATAACTTGAAGTATAGGGGGTAGAAGAATTTGAAACTTGATAGACATTATTTGCTACTGACCAATTTCCCGTAACAGGAACCCAGTTATCAGCAACACCGTCTTCAAAATTTTCGTTAAAACCGTCTCCGGAAACATAATCCCAGCTAAGCTCGACTTCACCCGTAACGTTATCCAATTCTGCTTCAAGGTTGGTTGGAGGAATAAGCACTGTTGTATCATCTGCAACATTGTCTTTGATAAGAATTTTATTTTGCAAATTTAAATCATCACCTGTAATATACGGCGAAGCAAAATGCATTGAAACTAATCCTGACATAAAAATTAATGTCAGAAACACTTTAAAGAATCTGTAAAACTTTTTCATAGGGTTTTGAATTTAAGTTAGTAAATAGAAATCATGCACAAATATAAGCAATATTTGATTATAAACAATGAAAAATATTAAATATCTAAAGATTTTTTTTGTGTTTGTAGAAGCCGGATGGAGGCTTATTTTATCATTTGGAACTTTCTTTGTGAAACTTTTAAAATTCATTGAGTAGCTTAGTGTAATAGCTATACAACAGATTTTCACGGAGTAGAAAGAAGCTACACAGAGAAAAGTTCATTGAAGTACGCAAATTTAATTGCATTGAACTATTCTGAAATGCAGGTGATCTGATTTGTTATGCAAGAAATTGTAAATTGAATTCCTAAATTCAATTATTCTCACATATTCCTGATTCCGTCAAAATTGAAGAAGGACAGTTTACTCAATAGACCTTTTACTATGAATAATTACCTTTTCGACACTTTCGGCAGTAGGTTTTTCACCTGTCCATAAATATTTTGCCCACACTTTTAAATCGTTTAAAACAAGAATTAAAACCGGGAAAAACAATAATAAAAATGACGTACCGAACAGAACACCGTAAGCCAATGAAATTGCCATGGGTTTAAGGAATTCGGCCTGAAAACTACCCTCTAAAATAATAGGGTATAATCCTACGGATGTGGTAATTGTTGTAAGAACAATGGCACGGAACCTTTTAAGTCCGGCATTAAAAGCAGCCTCTTTGACTTTTAGGCCTTCAATGAGCAGGGAATTATATTTTGCAAGGAAAACAATAGCATCGTTAATGATCACCCCAGAGAGGGCAATCATGCCCCATGCACTCAATAAAGAAACCGGAAGGCCTTCGATTCCATGCCCCCAGGAAGCACCGAGCCATGCAAGCGGTATCATCATAATGATTATAATTGCTTGTGAAAATGATTTAAAATGAATCATTATAAGTAAAACCATAATAAGAAATGCCATCCCGAAATACTTCGTCATTTGATCGGTAGTTTCATCACTATCGCGTTGCTGGCCCTGATATTCGACACTTATGCTCGGATACTTTTTCAATATTTCAGGCAAAATATCAAGTTCAATTTTTTCAATAATCGGCGGAACAGGATCAAGAGGGTTAACTAATTCGGCATCAATTCTAACTTCACGTTGACTGTTAAAACGGTTAATAGTAACAGGCCCGCGATCAATATCATAATAGGCAAGTTCGGAAAGTGGAAATTCGCCGGTACTGGTTTTGATCTTCATATTTTCTAATTGTCCTATATTCAATCTTCCGGTTTTAGGATACCTCACCCAAACCCTGAGTTCATCTTTACCGTGTTGGAGCCTTTGGGCTTGCCCACCAAAAAAACCTTGTCGAATTTGATTGGTTATTGAAGTCTGATCTAATCCGAGAAAATATGCTTTGGATTTAAGTTTTAATTGTACTTCTCTTTTGCCTAAAGCATTATTATCGGAAATATCTCCTATGGCTACAATTTTTTTCATTCCATCCATAAGCATCGTTTTTGCTTCGGTCAGAACATTAAGATCGTTTCCTAAAAGGCTGATTGAAATTGGAGTACCAAAAGTTCCACGTCCGGCAATTTTTAATTTTTCAGCTTCTTTCACTATTCCGATTTTATCTCTGACTCTTTGGATAATGTCAAAACTTGATGCTCCGGTTTCTTCTAAATCATGAATTAAAACGAAAATATTGCCTGCATGACCACCATTTTCCTGTCCGTTAAATGCATTTCCGGTTGATGAAAAAGTATAATCTATATAATTAATTGTATCATTATTTTCTCTTTTTAGATCTTCGTTTACTTCCCAAACAGCTTCATCGAATTTTTTCTGGAATTTCAAAGTTTGTTCTTCACCCGATCCGGGAGTAAAAGCCACGTCAATATTAAATTGGTTGAACTGAATAGCAGGAAAAAATGTGGCTTTAATCAATCCACCATTAAATAAACCTACCGTAATAAAAATTAATGAAATGGGAATTGTTACCGAAATCCATTTCCATTTAATTACTTTTCCGAGAATAAATCCATAAATATTATGTTTCATATAATTTACAAACTTATCAAGTTTTATCCGAGTTCGTCCACTCAAGGATTTTGTATCTCCTGATTTTAATATGTGCTTATTCCCTATGTGTCCGGGTAATACCAGAAAAGCTTCAAATAATGAGAAGGCAAGGCTGACAACAACAACAAATCCCATTTCGTACATAAACTCCATTCTTCCTTCAATAAAAAATAGAGGAGAAAATGCAACAATTGTGGTTGTTATTGATGTAAGTACGGCAGGGAGAACTTCCATTGTTCCATCAATTGCTGCTCTTTTCGGGCTTTTACCTTGTTCAAAATGAGAATAAATATTTTCAGCGATAACAATTCCATCATCTACTAAAATACCTACAACCAGTATCATACCGAAAAGGGAAATCATATTTATCGTAACACCGTAAAAAGCAGCAACAATAAACATCCCAAGAAAAGAAGCCGGTATTCCCCATGCTACCCATAATGAAACCCTAAAACTTAAAAATAAACCCAAAGCAATCATAATCAGGATTAA
>CAZBSL010000181.1:0-2042 GCA_964494265.1 uncultured Bacteroidales bacterium | reverse complement strand
TTCCAATTTCTTCAGGTTTAACACTTCTGGTTCGCGATCTAATTAAAATTTCTTCGTCTTTGGATTTAATTTTTCCAGCAGAAATATCTCTATTATTAAAAGCTATTGCTCTTGAAATCTCATCGAATGAAATACCGTATCTTAGTAAATCGTCCTCGCTTATTTCAACGGATATTTCAAGATCCGGATAACCGGAGAGATTAACCTGAGAAATGAGTCCCGAATTTAAAAAGTCGGTTTCGATTTGCTGTGCATACTTTTTCAATGTAATTATGTCAACATCGCCAGATAAGCCCATAAACACAGCATAACTGGCAGCCCTTTGTTTGAAAACTATCGGCCTTTCAGCATCAATAGGTAATGAAGTAATACCATCGACAGCATTTTTTACTTCGGCTAAGGTTTCATCCAGGTCATATTCACCTGTTGTTGTAATCTTAACATTAGAAAAATTTTCCATTGAACGGGAATTTACTTCTTTAATGCCTACAATTCCCCTGATAGCTTCCTCAATCCTTATGGTTATGGCTTCATCCATTTCTTTTGGCGATGCTCCCGGATAATACACATTTACATAAATATCTTTAGTGGGAAATTCGGGGAAGAAGGATTTTTTCATGCTTACTAATCCCAGTAATCCGCCAATGATTAAAACGGCAATGATTAAATTACCATAAAAAGGATATTTTACGAAAAGACTAATTAATTTTCTCATGATTTCTACCTCATTATTTCAACGATATCACCTTCTTCAACATTCACTAACGGCTGTATAACCAATTCTTCACCTTCATCCAATCCTGAAAACAAAATTGTTTTTTCGTTGATTTTTATAATATCAATTTCGTTTACTTTTAATTTACCATTAACAACAGTAAAAACTTCATTAGTGTTAAAAATTGAATTTCTCGGCATTTCCATTACATAATTAAGTGGTTTACCTGTAAATTCGGCAATCAAATATAAGCCCTCGTACAACTTTGTTTTCTTTGAGGAACGCACCGAAATAAAAACACTAATCGACTGAGTGCTTCTATTAACATAATCGGCAATTCTAATGACCTTAGCTTGCAATATTTCATCAGATTGTTCGGTTTTAATTTCTACTTTATCGCCGATTTTTATCCAGTCTATCTCATCGACCTGAACAGGAATTTCAAGTTCTAATTCATCAGTTCGAATTATTCTTGCAATTCGGGCTCCAATATTAGCAATCGAACCTAATTCAAGCATAACTTCTGTATAAGACCCATCGAATGGTGCATAAATTTCGTATTTTGATAAATGAATTTCTGCAGCTTTTATCAAAAAATAATCGTTAAGAATGTTTCGGCTTGAAAGAAATATTTTCTCCTGTGTTGATGAAATTTCAGGCAATTCGGGAAGTGGTTTATCAATTTTTATTGAATTAAAAAAGGAAAACCAACTCTGATAATTTTCATGATAATCTATTTTAAAATCGGGCAGCAAATTCGCTACAAGATTTAAAAACCTGCTCTTGGAAGCTTTCAAATTATAAACTGCTTCTTCATTAAAGATTCTAATCAACAAATCACCCTCTTTAAAGTTTTGGCCTTTATTTAAAGGCATTTCGCCCTTCAATATCTCTCCCTGTACTTCTGAAGTCACTTCAACGGTATTATATGAACCCAGTCGGCCACCTTCCTTAATTATCGGAGAAATTTCCATATAAACTACGGGAGTTGCTTTAACATATATTTCTACTTTTTCTCCTTCTGAGGATGCTGGCATTTCTTTCAAACTATTAAAATAATACATTAATAAAAATGAGAGACCCAAAATGAGAATAATGGAAACAACAATTATTAGTTTTCGCATTTTTTTTAGTTTTTAATTTTCTATAAATATAAATGTTTTTTTCTATTCTGTATTTTTCTGTAATTTAAGTAAATCGAGTTAAGGTTTGATTCATCAGAAAAATCAATACACAGTAAAATCAATATGCTTATTCAAAACTTTTCAAAAATAATAAATAATTTAAATATAAAAACACTCAAAGCATTAAGTTTCTTCTAAAAATT
>CAZBSL010000180.1:0-6202 GCA_964494265.1 uncultured Bacteroidales bacterium | reverse complement strand
TTTTTAAAAGTTCAAAATTTATTTAAAACTCTCCAGATTCTCATGAAAAATCTCAAGTTTTTGTTCAGGAGTAAGGCTGTTCCGATAATTAAGAATTGCATTAACCCAAGTGCCATACATAGAGTTAGGTAAAATAATAAAACGTTTTCCAAATTCATTTTTTAGGCTATCGGTAATTTCAAACCTACGGTTTATGTTTTTTTTGTCAAAAATATCAAGAAAATCACCAAGGTTATCACCAACTAATAAAACAATTTTGTGAGTTTTTTCAATACTTTGTCTGCGTTCCTTTTTACTTGAACTTGCAGTACGCATTAACAAATGTTTTTTATCGGCAAAAGGAAATCCTTCTTTCTTAAGATTTTTAATCGTTGCGGTTTTATATTTTTCTTTACGATTTGTTATATAAAAAACTTCTACACCCTTTGATTCAGCGTAAGATAGGAATTCAACTGCACCGTGAATTGCTTTAGCCTGTGCAAGTTCGCACCATTCGTTCCAAAATTTAGGGAAATTGGAGTTTTTTAGAATTGATTTTGCTTCAAACGGACTATTATCAAGTACTGTTTCATCAATGTCAACAACTATGGCAAAGGTTTTGGCTAATCCGGCCATTCTTAACTCATTATCAAGTCTCAGAGTAGCGAGATTATAAGCTTGATAGGAAATAGCCCGCATTTCGGCAGCCTTTTGCTTAAACAAAGTTGACATTAACAAAATATCATTATTTTGAAGTTTGTCTTTATCGTCATTAATATTTTTATCTTGTCCGCTGCAACTATAAAATATTGTTAGTAACAGGAATATGCTAATAATTTTTTTCATAATCAATCATTTTAAATTTAATTTACAAGATTATAGATTTTTCAAATTTATACAAATATTTCTGAAATTAATAGAAATTCCTTCATCTTTTTCAGAAATAAAACAAAAAACCCCGCTTTTCAGCAGGGTTTTAATATGAATTTTGATTGCGAATTATTTCGATTTATCAGGATAATCTGGAATCGGTGCTATTTCTTTAGGATAATTCTTTAATTGTTCAAGAATTACTTCTATTGCTTTATTTAATTGTTCGTCTTCGCCTGCATATTCTTTTGCAGGGTCGTTTTCAATATAAATATCAGGTTCAACTCCATGTCCTTCAATAATGAATTCGGTTCCGTCGGTATTATAATGAGCAAACTCAGGCCTCATCAATGAACCTCCGTCAATAATAGGCAACGAACCTCTGATACCAACAACACCTCCCCAGGTTCGTGTTCCGATTAATGTTCCTATTTTAAGTTTTTTAAACTGATAAGGGAATAAATCACCATCGGAAGCAGAATAACAATTAATCAGGCACACCTTTGGGCCAACAATCATAGCTCCTGGGCTTATAGATTGAGAAGTGTTTCTTGCAACCTTCATCATTGCAAGTTGACGGTTAAGTCTTTCAATTATCATTGGCGAAACGTTTCCACCGCCATTTCCTCTGACGTCGATAATCAGAGCACGTTTATTTAATTGAGGATAGTAATGCTTAATGAATTCATTCAAACCTTCACGACCCATATCAGGTATATGAATATAACCCACTTCACCGTTTGTTGCTTCATTTACTTTCTTAGTATTGTTCTGAACCCATTCATGATAATAAAGGTCATTCTCACCACTAATCGGGACAATTATTACTTTTTTGCTATCTTTTTCCGATGCATTATCATTAACTGTCAGTTCAATCTGTTGACCGGGTGTATCAAGTAAAAATTCATAAATATTATCCATTTTGTTGGTGGGTTTGCCGTTTATTGCAATAATAAAATCACCTTCAGAAACATCAACTCCAACATCATTAAATGGCGAACGCAGTGATTTATTCCAATTCTCACCCTTCAATATTTTATCAATTCTGTAATATCCCGATTTATCTCTGCTTAGTTCAGCACCAAGTAAACCGGTTTTTATTTTCTTTGGAGAAGGTTTATCGCCACCACTAACATAGGCATGCCCGACACTTAACTCACCAATCATTTCACCAATAATGTAATTCAAATCATTGCGGTTATTAACATAAGGTATCAAGGGATTATATTTTTCGTAAATCATATCCCAGTCAACTCCGTGCATGTTAGGATCATAGAAGAAATCTCGCATTTGCCTCCATGATTCATCATAAACTTCCTGCCATTCTTCTTTAAGGTCAACCCAAATTTTCATGTTTGAAAGATTAAGATATTTTTTTATTGAAAGCTTTGATTTCGGCAAATCAACAATTGCATATTTTCCTTTTTGTGATATTAACATCTTCTTCTTATCGGCAGAAATAACATAATTTCCAAACTCCCCGATTTCGGTTTCTTTTTTCTTTTTTAAGTCGAACATTTTCAAATGCGATTTTCCATCCGAACGAGTAAATGAAGCATAATAAACGCTGTTTCCGATAGGGTTAATACTCCAATAAACTCCTGCACTTACTGGCAGTTCAATTGTTCTGTTCATAATTCCATCAAAATCAATTTTCATATCCTTTGATTCTTCTTCTTTCTTTTCGTCTTTTTTGGCTTCGTCTTTTTTGGCTTCGTCTTTTTTGGCTTCGTCTTTTTTGGCATCCTTCTTTTCTTCGTCTCCGTCTTCCTTAATACTTACTTCATCATTTTTCGGCTCGAAAGGAGAAGGAGTATCTTTTGCAAGGGTGATAAAATAAATTTTAAACATGTCACGGTAAGCATGGTTCCATTCTGTCCAGCTATAGATAGGAGAAAAATTTCTAGCCGATGTAAAGAATAAATATTTTCCATCGGAACTAAATGAAGGATTGCCAGAATCATACCATTCATCGGTTACGACTTGCTTTTCTTTTGTTTCAATATTATATAAATAAATTCTTGAAACCTGATTATGTTTTGGAAGTGCATAAGCTATCCATTTATTATCGTGCGACCAGCAATAATCCCTGATCTCACCGTCAGTTGCTTGTTCTACAACCGTTACTTTTTTGTTATCAGTATCAATATATTGCAAACGAAGCATCTTATCCGCCCATAGAAGATTTTTACCGTCATCCGACCAGATAGGATTATATTTATAGGTATCGCTTTTCTTGCTTAATTGAATTGGGGCTTCGCTTCCATCCTGATTTATTATATATATTTCATCTTCTCCGGTTTGGTCAGAAATATATGAAATGTATTTTCCTTTTGGTGACCACTCGACATTACGGTCGTGAACACCTGAGGTCTCTGTGAGATTTCTGGTAATTCCTTTTTCGGCCGGAACTGTGTAAACATCTCCTCTTGCTCCAAAAACAGCTCGTTTTCCATCGGGAGAAACAGCATAAGAATTTATCATTTTGCTTACATTCTTCAACTCATTTCGTCCACCGGCGAAATCATCGGCAATGACGATTTTTATTTTTTCAGCTTCTTGTGTAGCCAAATTAAAATTATAGATATATCCTCCGTTTTCGTAAATTATTGACTCGTTCCCGAGTGATGGGAATTTAATGTCATATTTTGTATAATCTGTTAGCTTTTTTGTTTCGCCTGTTTCGGTGTTATACGAGAATAAATTCATAATTCTGTCACGGTCAGAGAGGAAATAAATGTGATTGCCTTTCCACATCGGAAAAATATCCTGAGCAGGATTGTTTGTAATATTTTCGGTTTGTTTTGTTTTGAAATTATAAACCCAAACATCATCAGCCATACCACCTCTATAATATTTCCATGTTCTGAACTCACGGAAAACACGATTATAGGCTAATTTTTCTTTATCGGGCGAATAGCTGCAAAACCCACCGGCGGGTAATGGAATCTGTTCGGATAAACCTCCCTCGGTTGCAACGAGAAATAATTGCCCTTTGAATGAATTAAATGATTTTTTTCGCGAACGATAAACAATGTCATCATTATCTTTCCAACACATTACAATATTGTTTGGCCCCATTCGGTCGGAAATATCATCACGTCCGAGAGTTGCAGTGTAAGTCAATCTTTCCGGAACTCCACCTTCGGCCTGCATTAAATACACTTCGGTATTTCCATCGTATTGGCCCGTAAATGCTAACTGCTTTCCGTCGGGTGAAAATTTCGCAAACATTTCGTACCCGATATCGTTTGTGAGTTTTCTGGCCGTACCGCCATCTTTAGAAACAGTATATAGATCACCTGCAAAAGTAAAAACGACATTGTCGCTGTAAATTGTCGGGAATCGCATTAACCTTGCCTCGTCCTGGGCAAGCAAACCGCATTGAAAGAGAATCATTGCGGTCAAGAAAGTCATGATTTTTTTCATTTTATTGTTTTTAATAATTAATTTAGTTTTGTTATTTTTTACATCCAATCGTATTAATTCTTTATTTGGGATGGGGAAAATACGAAAAAATATAAATTCTATAAATTTTATCTTCATCTGAAATTTTTGTTAGTGAAATATCGAATATATAATTTTTTTTATTAGAATACACGTCTTAAACCAATTTCATACCAATATTTATAAATATTTCATTATCTGAATACTTTCAGTATCATTTATCAAATTCTTAATGCTATTTGTCCGTAATCGTAATAAATATGTACGTTTTTGAACAATTGCTTGTTTTATAATTTTTTTATTATCTTGCGACCCAATATTAACCAAAAAATTCACACATGAGGAAATTTATGTATTTGATGTTATTGTTTTCTTTAATTACCTGGTCTGTTTATGCCGGAGGATATCAGGTTAGATTACAAGGACAAAAACAAACCGGAATCGGATTAATCGGGTCTCCTTTCAATCTTGGTGCAAGTAGTATTTTCTACAATCCGGGTGCATTGTCAATGATGAAAAGCAAATATAGTTTTTCGATTGGAGTCAACACCATATTTGCCAAAGCTCTTTATATGCAAACAGCTTCTGACAATTATGCACGAACCGATAATAAAACCGGTACTCCCTTTTATGCTTACGGAGCCGGAAAAATTACCGACAAAATTACCATAGGATTAGGAATATACACTCCTTTTGGAAGTTCATCAACATGGGATGACAATTGGTCTGGAAAATATCTTATCCGGAATATTTCATTGAAATCTTTTTTTATTCAACCAACTGTTTCGTATAAAGTTAACGATAAATTAGGAATAGGTGCAGGTTTTACTTATGTTATAGGAAACGTGAAATTAAATAAAGCTGTTGCTTATAATAATGCATCATCTGAACTTGAGGGTAGTGGTTCAAATATAGGATTTAATATTGGGATTTATTACAAACCTTGCGAAAAACTCAGCATAGGAATAGACTATCGCTCGAAAGTTAATATGAAAGTGGAAAACGGTGATGCTAACTTCTATGGAATTCCCACAGCATTAAGTTCAGTAATTCCTTCAAAAAACAAATTTGACGCCGAATTACCTTTACCTGCAAATCTTGATTTTGGAATTTCCTATCAGGTAACAGAAAAGCTATTGCTTGCGGCAGAAATAAATTATGTTGCATGGGGAACTTACGATTCGTTAATATTTAAATTTAAAGAAAACGGAGAAGCCTTAGATTCACATAATCCACGTAAATATAAAGACAGTTGGATAATGCGAATTGGAGGGGAATATGCTTTAAGTGAAAAATTGATATTGAGAGCCGGTGGATATTACGACCCTTCACCATGTAATGATAATTATTTCAACCCTGAAACTGTAAGCCTAAATACTGTAGCTTTTACTCTTGGTTTATCTTATATGCCAACTGATAAAATAAGTATTGACTTATCATACTTGCAATTGCACGGACTTAAAGGCGAGAAGTCTTATGAGCCTGCAAATTTTTCCGGTGATTACAAAACCCAAACTTGCATTCCGGGTATTGGAATAAGTTATAATTTTTAATCAAAAAACATTAAGACTATGAAATATAAAAGCATATTACTTATACTTATTTTAGCTGTTTTATTTGCATGTGAGCCAAAAACAGATGATTTTTCTCATTCAAAAGGAAATGCCGATTTTACGAATTATCTTGCTATAGGAAATTCATTAACAGCAGGATATACCAACGGAGCATTATATACTTCCGGACAGAAGTATTCTTACCCAAACATTCTTGCCAAACAATTAAAAACTGTTGGAATGCAGGGAGAGTTTAAACAACCTCTAATAAATACTGAAAATGGAGTCGGAGTTTCAGGTTCATCTCTTGTAACAAAATTTATCTTAAATTATTCTACCGATTGTCTTGGAAC
>CAZBSL010000179.1:3416-6215 GCA_964494265.1 uncultured Bacteroidales bacterium | reverse complement strand
GATGTCCCCCGCAGTTCAATATCGTAATTGTTCCAAATTCCATTATTTATAATGTTTCCATAGATATCCAAGTATAAATACCACCCGTTTCCCTTGTTCTGGATAATACCATTATTTGTAAAATTGTCATAAACCGATAGGTTGTAAGTATAGCCATAATTTTGTAAAGTTCCGTTTAAAACAGTATTTCCATTAAATACTACATTTGGACCGTTTATTTGAATAATACCAGTCAAAGTTGCATCAGAAAGTATTAGGTCTTCGATATAGGCATCACCTTCCATAAACAGATTGTGGCTGTTGGCAATCAAGCTACCATTATCCACAAAATTGCCATTAACATATAGATTCCCTCCTTTTGAATCGTCCAGCTCAATTGTTGCACCATTTAAATTAACCTTTGTATTATGGAAATTGAAATCAGACATAACTGTTATTAAACCTGTTCCCTCAAATGCATTAAATTCGGTGCAGGAAATTTTATTATCTCCTGTTTGTGATAAATTATGTGCTCCTGTTCCAATCAGGTAAGTAAAATAATTTGTCCAGCTTCCATTATTAGTTATGTCTCCGCCAACATTCATATTAAATTTCCATCCAGTATTATTATTTCTGATACTTCCATTATTGATAACGTTTCCGTTAGCAGTAAAAGTGATTGTATAATTAGTATTATATATTTCACCACTGGAGTTTATTGTGAGATCATTACATGAATTACCATTTGTGTGAACCGAACCGTTTAAAACAACATTGTCTGAGCCGCCCGGTACTATTCCTGCAACCCATGTCCATGTACTATCCCATGGCCCACCGGCAGCGGTTGAATAAATTTGAGCTTTTATCGATATGCTAAAAAACATCATCGATGCAAAAAGAATTAAAAAGAATTTTGTGTGTAAGTTTTTCATAATTGGCTTTTTAAGTGATTTAAAAATATTTCGTACAAAAGAATTTCAATCCATAAATGAGGCATAATCAATACTTCTATATACAAAAATACACAATTATTTTATTTTTTAAAAAAATTAATCAAAAAAACAACAAGAAATAAAAATTTTAGAACTCAGTAATTATGATATTTTGATAAAATCATAAGACAAATGATATGTTTAATATTTAATTATCCAAATATTTAAAAATTATATCGTCAATTATTTTCCTTTTAAACGGTTTCGTTATGTAATCGTCACAACCTGCATTTTCAGCTTTTTTATCATCACCATATAAAGCATATGCCGTTTGAGCAATAATTGGCAAAGATGGACGAAATTTTTTAATTTGTTTTGTTGCTTCATAGCCGCTTATACCGGGCATTTTAATGTCCATGAAAACAATATCAATATCAGTATTATCGGAACAAACCTGAATGGCTGAATTACCGTCCATTACCCATAATATTTTAACATTGAATTTTTTTAATAGAATATTAAGGTATTGGAAATTTGATTCTACATCTTCAACAATTAATACAGTTTTGCCTGAAAAATCATTGCTTTTTTTTGTCTCAGTAGATGTTTCGACATTTTCTATACGGTTGTCTTTAGAATAAGGAATTGTAAAATAAAATGTTGACCCTTTATCTTCATTCGATTCAAGCCACAACTTCCCACCAAGAAACTCAGCTATTTGTTTGGCAATTGATAAACCAATTCCAACTCCATCGTATTTTCTTGTGTCGGAATCATCAGCCTGACGGAAAATTTCAAAAATAAATTCCTGTTTTTCTTTTGAAACACCAACCCCTGTATCTTTAACAAAAAACTTCAGCATTGATTCATTATTAATAATCTCTTTTGAAAATCCATATTCAATATATCCTTCATGGGTGAATTTTAATGCATTTTTTAAAAGGTGAGTTAATAATTGCTTAAGCCTCTGAATGTCGGAATAAACAAACATTCTTTCATGATTTTCACAAGGTTTAAACCGAATTTCAAGGTTTTGCTTATTTTCACTATTTTGTTTTGTTTCCAATATTTTTTGGAAGGTTTTGAAAAATCCGGCGATTTCAAATTTTTCTTTATGAATTTTAAGCTCCCCTGTTTCTATCAATGAAACATCAAAAATATCCTCAATTATCTCCAGTAAGTGATTTCCACTCTTGTTAATAGATTTGCTAAAATTCAATATATCATCCTTGTTAGCATACTCATCTATTAATTCAGAAAAACCAATTACTGCATTAAGGGGAGTTCTCAACTCATGAGACATAGCATTCAAAAACGCTATTTTTAAGCGATCGGATTCTTTAGCTTTTTTTAATGCGACAAGTAAGTTCTCATCTGCTTTTTTACGATGAATTGATAGACTGATCTGGTGGGATACAAACTCAAGCATCTTCACATCTGATTCATTATAAGCATTTTTATCAGAATAACTTTGAACGGCAAGAACACCAATTACTTCATGCTTAACTTTTAGAGGAACTCCAAGCCAAATTTTTGAACGTGAACCCACAAACTTAATATCGCCTTTTTCTACCAGTTTTTCTTGTTGGGTGTCACTTACCAATAATGATTTTTGAGTTTTTATTACATATCCTGTCATAGTTTTTCCCGCCGCAAAAGATTCTATTTTATCTTTCTCATCAGCAAGGAAAGGCAATGAAAGTGTATCAGTTTTTTTGTCATAAATTGCAATATAAAAATTAGTGGTATCGATTATTGTTCCAAGTTCTTTTTGGATCAAGCTAATTAGTTTTTTAAGATTATCAGTTGTAATTACTGCGTTTGAAATATTAAATAATACCTTTTGGATTTGTTCTGTACGTTTCCGTTTAGTGATATCTTTTATTGA
>CAZBSL010000179.1:0-3316 GCA_964494265.1 uncultured Bacteroidales bacterium | reverse complement strand
CGTTCGCTAATATCAAGGCCTTCCACAATTATTCTATGTATTTCATCTCTTGAATTATAAACCGGTCTCATTGAAAAATCAACAAAAATGTAATTATCATTCTTGCCATAATGATCTGCTTCAAATCTTACGATTTCTCCTTTGGAGGTCTTTGCAATTCCTGCCTTCAATTTTTCTTGTAATTCTTTGGAATGCTTCCACCATGGTGTTTCCCAGAATTTTATTCCCTTTAGTTCTGAATTTGAAGAATTAATGAATTTCAAAGCGGCTTTGTTTGCCATTATTAGGCTTCCATCTAATTCCAAAATCCCTATAAAAGTTTTCGGGTCATCGAAAATTGATTTTAATAGCCTATCGCTTTCTATTAATTCTTTAGTTCTTTCATTAACTTTTTTATCTAAAAATTCTTTTTCTGCTCGCAAGTCATCTTCAGCTTGTTTAATTCTCAGCATTACCTTAATTTGAGCAACTAATTCAGCAGGTTCATAAGGCTTTGATATGAAAGCATCAGCACCAGCTTCAAGGCCTTTTACTCGGCTTTTGGTATCGGTTTTTATTGCCGTAAGCATTACTACAGGAATATGAGTAGTTAAAACATCCTCCTTAAGTTTATTACAAACCTCGTAACCATCCATTTCCGGCATTATAATATCCAAAAGGATAGTATCGGGCTGTTCTTTGCGGGCAATTTCAATTCCTTCTTTTCCCGATATTGCAGTCAGAACTTTGCAATCAGTTATATTATTTCTTAATATCGCTTTTATAGTTGTCAAGTTATCTTTTTGGTCGTCGATCGCAAGTATTTTTTTCATAATAAAAAATTTCTTTTCATTTAAAAAAAAGATATTGATGATTTTTTTATTTATCAATAATACAAAATTATTTGATAATAGCTAAAAATTATCTTTTAAATTTTTTCTTTTGTTTATTAAAAAAAAACCGATTTTTACCGAAATTTAATGAAATTAATTCGCTCATGATGCAACTACCTGCCCGTACTGTCCAACGATTAAGTAAATATAGAAGGCTTCTACTTAAATTTCAAGACCTGAAAGAACCACATATATTTTCACACGACCTTGCAAGACTGTTGCAACTAAATCCGGTGCAGGTAAGGCGAGACCTGATGTTGATCGGTGTTTCCGGAAATCATAGAAAAGGATATAATGTTAAGGAAATTATTGAGTTGATTGGAAACAGGATTGACAACATACAAGGGCAAAATGTTGCTTTGATAGGAGTCGGGAACTTGGGGAAGGTTGTTGTAAGATACCTGAAAACATCTGACACTAAAATGAATATAATTGCAGCCTTTGATATTGATAATAAAAAAATCAATAAATGCATTTCAGGAATTAACTGCCACAATGTCTGTGATATGAGAGAATTGATAAAGAAGTATAGTATTTCTATAGCAGTTATTACAGTACCACCTGATTATGTTGAAAATATTGTGCAAATTCTTATCGATGCCGGAATTAAAGGAATATTAAATTTCACATCTACCCATATTGATACTCCTCCCGATATTTATCTGATTGAATATGATATGATCACATCATTAGAAGAAATTGCCTATTTTGTAAATCGGGATTGAAAATAAAATCTTAGCCTGAATTAGAATATTATTTCAAAAAAAAAATCAAAAAACATTTGAAACGGGAAATTAAAAAATATTTTCCGCATTTTTAGAAAAATATTTAGACTTTAATTGCCTTAATTTCAATGGGAAATAAATATTAATTAAAAACGTTCTAAATAATACTTAGCGATTGTTAATATGAAAAATAAAATTAATTTTGCGGCTGTTAAATAATTAACAAATGATAAACAAAAATTGCTTTTAATATAAATGATAAATATTAGTTAATTGTATGAGAACTATTATAAACAACATTATTGAAAAGTTCAATAGAGATGAGGCCAGGTTAATGGATATATTACTTGATATCCAAGCCGAATTTGGGCTTATTTCTGATGAGGTGGTTGCATTGGTGGCTGAGGGATTAAATATTTCCTCCGTTGATGTAAAACAGACATTATCATTTTATCATTTCTTTTCACAAAAATCACGTGGCAAATACACTATTTATTTAAATGATAGTGCTGTAGCATATATGATGGGGCGTGCCGAAATTGCGAAAGCTTTTGAAGAGGAATGTAAATGTAAATTTGGATCTGTTAGCGAAGATGGTCAAATAGGTTTATTCAATACGGCATGTATCGGAATGAACGACCAAGAGCCGGCAGCTATTATTAACGGAACTGTTTTCCCGAAACTTACCGAATCTTGTGTCAAAGATTTAGTAAAAGGGATGAAAGAAGGAAAATGTGTTACCGAAATGATGGGTGAGTATGGTGATGGGAAGAATGGCAGTGAACTCCTAAAGTCTATGGTCAATAACAACATTATGAAAAAAGGAAGTGTTTTATTTTCCGATTACGAATGTGGTTCAGCTATTAACAAACTCGTAACAATGACTCCAAAAGAAGTTATTGGTGAAGTTAAGGCATCGCATATTCGTGGACTTGGAGGTGCAGGTTTTCCAACCGGAATGAAATGGGATTTCTGTTCAATGGCCGAAGGCGACGAGCGTTACGTACTTTGTAATGCCGACGAAGGCGAACCCGGTACTTTTAAAGATAGGGTTATTTTGACCGAACTTCCTAATCTAATTTTCGAAGGTATGACAATTGCCGCTTATGCAATTGGTGCCAAAGAAGGTGTTTTATATTTAAGACAGGAATACCACTACATGAAAGCTTATCTCGAAGGTGTACTAAACAATCTTCGAAAAGAAAACTTTCTTGGAAAAAACATAGCCGGAAAAATCGGTTTTGATTTTGATATCAGAATTCAGTTTGGAGCTGGTGCTTATGTTTGCGGTGAAGAATCCGCATTAATTGAATCCTGCGAAGGTAAAAGAGGTGAGCCTCGAAACAGGCCTCCCTTCCCTGTTCAGAAAGGCTATCTTCAAAAACCAACAGTTATCAACAATGTTGAAACTTTAAGTTCAGTTGTAAAAATTATCGAAAATGGTGGCGAATGGTTCTCAATGATGGGTACTAAAGAAACTGCCGGTACAAAATTATTAAGTATATCGGGCGATTGTAAATATCCGGGCGTTTATGAAGTAGAATGGGGTATTCGTGTTCGCGATATGCTTGAAATGGCTGGTGCTGATGATGCTTATGCAGTTCAGGTTAGCGGACCTTCAGGTGTTTGTATCTCGAAAAAAGATTTCAAACGTTCAATATGTTTCGAAGATTTACCAAGTGGTGGATCAATAATAATTATCGGAAAACAAAGAAACCT
>CAZBSL010000178.1:0-6259 GCA_964494265.1 uncultured Bacteroidales bacterium | reverse complement strand
CCAGCCTTCTGGGCAAATGCCTTGTGTGGCTGTGTCGCTTACATATTCCATCATTTCGTTCCATTGATAAAATCCTCCGTATTCATCACAATTTGATATATTGTTGTCGTAACAATATTTTTCAATTATGCCATTGTTTGTCATTTCTTCTGAGCCATTTATCATTTCACCGATATTAAGGTTTTCGGCCATCCAGCATTGATTACCAATTTGGATGGTGTTGTAAGTTTGTTCATCACGGGGATCAAAAAATGGATCACCGCAAGTAAATGATGATGAGCCGGGATAAATTAATACTCCTTCAGCAAACATTTTTACAAGATAACCTTCACCAGACTGACAATTGCCGATTCCGTTTACCCAAATAGGTCCTATTTTACGTAAAGTTTGCCCCTGTGAATTTCTAATAAAATCAAGATTATCGCCTATAATTGTTTCAAAAGCTTCCAGGGCATCCATTGAAGATTCAGGGAAATAACTTACAAATTGAAATCCGGTTTCTAAAGGAATCGGTGTTGTAGGATCAACCAAGGTTCCATTGATGGTAAATGAATCATTGGCAAACATTTTAATCAGATAACCTTCGTCAACAATCCAATCACCAATACCATTTACCCAATTGGGCCCAATTTTTCGTAAAGTTTGTCCTTGTGAGTTTCTAACGAAATCAAGATTATCATTTAATATTTCTTCGATAACCGAAAGCATATTGATATTTTCAGGAATTACTGAGGCAGAGATAAATTGAAAACCTAAGGATAAGTTAAATGTCTGAGAAGTACCCGATGAAATAAAATCAAAAGCAACAATACTGTATTCGCCGTCACCTGAAGGAAATACATCTCCTGTGTAGGCATCACCATAGGGGTTAAATAATTCTATTTCAAAATTCTCAACTACTATGTCTTCACTTGCGTCCCAACATTTAAAAGAATAGGAATTACCTGACTGGTATCCTTGCCCACTCACGAGAACACTAAAAGCAGTCAAATCATTTTCGAATTGATTTTCGGGAGTACAAATCTGTTCCAAAGTTATTAAGCCAACCATTAAGTCGCCATCAAAAATAGCAATTTGATCATCTGCAACTAAATCCTCGCCATTACTAAGGGCTTCGGAAATATAAATAGTCCATAGCGGGCTTGAAGGATCACCACCTTCAAATTCAAAATGCGGGCCTTGCATTTCAACTTCAACAGTTATATCTTCACCTGAAATCGTAAATAATCCTTCTACATTTAAAAAACCTTCTTTTGTTACGGTATAACTATATTCGCCGTCAGTTAATTCAAAAACAGCTTCACCATTACTATCAGTAAATTTACTTAAAATCCCAATCGCTACTTCGGCACCTTCAAGGCCAACACCATCGGTTGTAACATGAAAAGTTGCCGAATAATAATCACCCGGACATGCTCCCGATTCTTCAAAGGATCCGGTTTGGTTAACAATTAAAGCATCATAGTTTCCGGTTTCATCAAGTAATACAATGTCGTCAGGGTTATTAAATTTATAATAAGCAACTAATCCGGGCTCGTTCATGGGATCGGGGATATTGCACGAATATTCAATGATTTCAGCTTCGGTTCGTGCTATATTCCATACACGCAATTCGTCAATGCTACCGTCAATATATCTTCCACCATAGCTATACGAGATATAAAATTCGTCATTAGAAATAAAGTCGCCACTTTGTACCATACTGGCATCTTCAACGCCATCAATATATATTTTCATGTTTGAGCCATCATAAGTAGCTGCAACATGGTGCCATGTATTTGCCTGGAGAGATGTGTTTGCATTTAGTTTTACATCCGTCCCTCCTATTGTGAGAATAAATTGAGGTTTTTCTTTTTCAAGTCCATCATCACCAATACGTAAAAGACATAAATGATCAATGCCTGTTTCGGTACCTGCAATTGTTGAGATATACGGAAAAGCTGACTGAAAAACATCAACGTTTACCCAAGCTTCAATCGTAACTTCAGAGCCGGAAAGAGGCATAACTCCACATTCGGCATAATCAGTTCCCTCAAAATCGTAGGTAAAATCGCCATCAACACTATTATTGAAATTTTTTTCCGAAAAATACTTTTCGACAGGATTTTCATCATTCGGTGTGAAAGCTCCTTTAGCAGTCATTTCCTTTTTTAGCTCAGAAACATGAGCAAGAATCATTGATGATGCCAAAAACATCACAATGAATAAGCATGTAAATTTTTTCATTGAATTAAATTTAAATTATTGATTAATAACATTTTTTAAAAAATAAATATTGCTTATCAAAATCATTCTAACACAAATTTATTTCCATTTGCTAATATATAATAATTTATTTAATTACAATCCTCTTAACTTCTTTAAAATTCTTTCCGCTAAAGCTTAAAAAATAAACTCCATTTTCAATATCTGACAGATCAATAATCATTTTTGATTTTTGATTCTTGATTTTTGATTGAAAAACAGTTTTTCCGGCAATGTCGGTAATTTCTAAAGCTGTCAGGTTTTGAAAACTTGACAGGTTTGAGATAGTTATTAATCCACTTGTCGGATTTGGATAAATAGAAATTGTTTCCTCTATATTTTCAATTTCTCCTTTTGTAATATTCACAACACTATACTTTCCATCTCCTTCAGGGTAAACATCCGAAACATAAGAATCATAAATTGATTCCATAGTGAAATCAGCTGAAAAGATATTATTTTCAGACCAGACTTTTAATGAAATTTGATTACCTTCTTTGTAACCTTGTCCGTTCATTAAAGTACTAAAAACCGGAAGTTCGTTTTCAAAAACATTATGAGAATTGATTCTTACTGCTCCAATCATTTTATCTCCAATGAAAGCAGCTACTTCATCGCCAATTTCCAGACCTTCTAAATATAGGGAATAAACTGCTTCCGCAGGATTTCCGCCTTCGAAAATAAAATTAAACGGTGGAATTGTTGTTTTGCCACTTGATTTTGCTGAGGCAGGATAAATAATTTCACCGGAGGCAAACATTTTCACAAGATATCCTTCACCTGACTGACAATCGCCTATGCCATTAACCCAGTTCGGACCAATTTTTCGAATCATTGTACCTTCCGAATCTCTAATAAAATCAAGATCATCGCCAATGATTGTGGCAAATGCATCCAGAGCATCCATAGCATTTTCGGGAAAATAACTTACAAATTGAAAACCTGTTTCTACCGAGATAGGAGTTGCGGGATCAACCTGAGTTCCATAGCTTGTAAATGAATCATCGGCATACATTTTAACAAGATAACCCTCGTCAACTATCCAATCACCAATACCATTTACCCAATTGGGCCCAATTTTTCGTAAAGTTTGTCCTTGTGAGTTTCTAACGAAATCAAGATTGTCATTTAATATATCAGTCATAACAACTACCATATCAGGATCATCAGGATTAACTCCCGATGAAATAAATTGAAAGCCAAATGATAAATTGAATGTTTGAGAAGAAGCTGATGAGGAGAAATCCAAAGCAACAATACTATACTCACTATCTCCGGCAGGAAATACATCTCCTGTATAAGCATCACCATAAGGATTGAATAATTCAATTTCAAAATTCTCAATAAGCATGTCTTCACTTGCATCCCAACACTTGAATGAATATGAGTTGCCTGCTTGATAACCCGACCCACTTTCGAGAACACTAAAAGCAGTCAGATCGTTTTCAAGTTGATTTTCTGGAGTGCAAATTTGGTTTAAATTAAACAAGCCAACCATAACATCGCCATCGAAAATAGCAATCTGATCACCGGCAACTAAATTCTCGCCATCACTTATAGCACCGGCAATATAGATACTCCATAATGGGCTGGATGGATCCCCACCTTCGAATACGAAGTGTGGTCCTTGAATTTCAACATCAATGGTTATATCTTCATCCACCAGCTCGAAGGATCCGTTGACTACTGAGTACATTTCCTTAAAAACAGAATATTCGTATGACCATGGTTCATACCCTTCATAGTTGGCTTGTCCGTTTTCGTCGGTATAGCGGATTGTACCACTCATGTTTACAGTGGCCCCTTCAATAGGTACTGTACCGAGATCTTCGGTTACAAAAAAATTCACACTATATACCGGACAGGCATCTGATTCTATCCATTCATCCCCTTCCATACCTACCAATACACCGTCGTAAGCATTTTGAACATCGGTGAGCAATGTTCCTCCACACTCATTAAACTTATAATATGCTATTAAATTTTCATTTCCCGAACCTGCGTAATTTGTACACATGTTTTCCAAAACTTCTTGCTGTCCTAAAGCAATATCCCAAATCCTTACTTCATCGATAATACCTGAGAAATATTCATAATAAACATCTTTTGACCTTCCTATTTCTACTGGTTGGTCGTTTAATGGAATTTCAAAACTTTTATATACGCTGGCCTTTTGTTCGCCGTTAATATAAATTTTCACATATTGCATATTATAAGTGCATGCAATATGCACCCACTCTCCAATTTGAAGATTTGCAGAAGATGTTTGTACAGGCTGCCAACCTATTGTGTTGCTATAGAAGCCAAACAATACCTCATCATTAACAAGCCTTATTTGATAAGGATGAGCATTATTACCAAAGTTTTTAGACATAACACCCTGTATCCCCGATAACATAGCCGGTTTAATCCATGCTTCCAGGCTTATTGCCTCAGTAAAATCAAACGCACTTTCGTTTGTTATTTCTACATAATCGTTCATACCATCAAACTCCAGGGCAAGGTTACCATAAGAAAGTGAAGTGATGGTAATAAAATCCTGTATAGTTACCTCATCTGTACCCATTGTATTGGTTACAGTCAGAGTCACATCATAAGATCCCGCTTGAGAATAACTGATTAATGGATTTTTTTCAGTACTGCTGGCAGGGTCACCACCTTCAAAAGTCCATTCCCATTCCGTGGGCCCTCCCGTAGATCCATCCATAAACTGTATAGTACCGCCAATACAGGCTACGGTAGTACTGGCATCAATGACAGCTGTGGGAGCATAGATAGGAAGTGTGAAGGCCGTTACTTCACTATTGCCAAAGTTTCCTTCCCTTGAAAAAAAGGTGTTGTTATTACCATCCATTAGTGAGTAACTTCCAAAGAAAAAACCATCCAGATCGGTCATCTCGAATTTATAACAACAGGCATCCACCTCCAGCAGAATATCGTAGGATGAATTATAATCGTAACCACTACCTTGTTGGATCAAATTGTTTTGGTCGTCGTACAGATACCATGCAGTACCGAAATAATTATCGGTCTCAAGATGCAAATAAATCGGTAGTGCAACCTCAATAGCTTCTTCAAAGCTGGCTTCGGCTGTGTTATTGGAAGGATTTTCATCACTTATTCCATTCACTGAAGCTATAGTTATTGAATAATTTGCAGTTCCTAAGACTCCGTAAAAAACAGGTGGAATTTCAATTTCTTTTGCTGTGAAAGGTTCAATTAACTCTGCATCCCAGATAAAAGTTTCAGGTTCTTCATTATTAACCTGAATTTCAAAGCTAATGGAGTTAATGATCTCAGAACCAAAATTCCCAATAACTACTTTTGAATCTATATAAGAACATGAAGATTCAGGGAGTTGTAATTCATCAATACCTGCATCCAATGCATAAACAAAGTTGGTTAGCTCAGGATGGGCACCATGTACATTTTCCACCTCCTTTTCTGTTTCAACAATGAAACTGACAATGCTAAGGTCGCCCAAGCGGACAGGTACATCTTTGATCGACTCAGGAATTGTGTAGGTATATACTTTATCAATGAATGTTCCCGTAGTAGTCGGCGATATTTCTTCTCCCCATTGATCTGTGATAAGGTCGCGAAGCATGTGCTGATGCATGTAAGCACCATCAGGAGTGATAGCATCAGGGTTGAACCAGCTACTGAACTGGGGGCCTTTTACATTATTTTGGATTAGTGCCACATTCAAATAGTTGCTGGCCTCGGGACTGTTACCGGTATAATAAGTTTCCACATGAACGGTAAGTTCACGTGTTTGGGCATCCACAGTAGCCTCGCAGGCAACATTCACATAAGCTCCTTCAATGAGAACCTGAGAAGCATATTGCTGCCATTCGTTTAACGGATAAATTAAACCCGATCCGAAATCATGGCGGTTTATGAGGCCACCGGGCCAACTACTTACTGAAAAATAACTCCCTAATCCGTCACCCGAATCGGTAGAGTAATCCGGTTGACCGGGACCGGGAATAGCAAAATAACCCTGGTGCATAGC
>CAZBSL010000177.1:0-6301 GCA_964494265.1 uncultured Bacteroidales bacterium | reverse complement strand
TCAATCATAAGTACAATTGTTTCTATTGCCCGATCTACTCCTTCGGGATCATATTTAACTTTTAAATTATACCCAAAAAGTCGTGCAAAAGCTTGCCAAAAAAAAGCAACAAATTTCCCTCTTAATTCCTGAACCAATTTAAATGAAGGTGTTCCGGTTTCTCTATCAATAAGTTTTATTAGAATTTTGCCTTGTGAAAAAGTTAGTTTGCGTAAATCATCACCAAACTCAGCCTTAATTTCTTTTTCGGCCATCTTCATTATTTTTCTTCTTTCTCTGTCATTCTTAGCTTCCTTTAATATTTCACCATACTCATTTAGCTTTATACCTGCAAGTTTGGCATAAGGATAAACTTTCCTTACATTTCTCATCAACTTTGTTATTCTTCTCGCTTCTCTTTTATTTTTAAAAACCTTGAATGAATACACAGTAACCTCCGGAAGAGGAATGATTGGAATTGTGTCACCGTCAACTACTTTAGCATATACTACTATCCTTTTATTTTCTTGAGCAGAATTTGAAAATGGAAGTATAAATATTAAAAATAATATGAGAGCTAACTTTTTCATTAATACATTGAAACTTATCAATGCAAAAATAATGAAAAAGCTTATGTTTTATTGTGTGAAACTAAAATGATCTGCAATCTATGCTACTTTAAGTTTAGCAATATTTGTTTTTTCAAATTTATTTTTCGCATACGAAAGTGTTAGCCTGAAATTTTTCACCTTATTATCGGAAGGCAACTCAAACATAGCATCGGTCAAAATAGCTTCAATAATTGATCGTAATCCGCGAGCGCCGAGCCTCAATTCGATTGATTTGTCAACAATGAATTCTAAAACTTCTTTATCAATTTTAAAATCAATATTATCAATTTCAAACAATTTAGTAAATTGCTTGACCAATGAATTCTTTGGTTCAGTTAAAATTCTGATAAGAGTTTTTTTCTCCAGGGGGTGTAAATATGTAACAACAGGTAAACGGCCAACAATTTCGGGTATTAAGCCAAACTTTTTCAAATCTCTGGGCGAGATATATTGTAACAGGTTTTCTCTGTCAATCTCATCTTTTTTCTTATCGGAATTATAACCAATTACATTTGTTTGTAATCTCGAACCTATAATTTTATTAATTCCATCGAAAGCTCCTCCCGAGATAAATAAAATATTTTTAGTGTCGATTTGAATCATTTTTTGCTCGGGATGTTTACGTCCGCCCTGAGGAGGAACATTAACGATGGCTCCTTCGAGCAGTTTTAATAATGCTTGTTGAACACCTTCTCCGCTGACATCACGCGTTATGGAGGGGTTATCGCTTTTTCTTGCAATTTTATCAATTTCATCAATAAAAATTATTCCTTTCTCGGCTGCAGCAACATTATAATCGGCAACTTGTAATAGTCTCGACAAAATGCTTTCAACATCTTCACCAACATATCCTGCTTCAGTTAAAACTGTGGCATCGGCAATACAAAAAGGAACTTGTAAAATTTTTGCAATTGTGCGAGCAAGAAGAGTTTTTCCGGTTCCGGTTTCTCCAACAATAATAATATTTGATTTTTCAATTTCAACATTATCATCTTTTTTTTGAGGCCGGCGAATTCTTTTAAAATGATTATAAACAGCAACTGATAGAACTTTCTTTGCTTCTTCCTGTCCAATAACATATTGGTCTAAATGTTCTTTTATTTCACTTGGTTTAAGCAATTTCATATCAAAGAACTGTTGCCCCCCTTTGGATGCCAATTCCTCATTAACAATTATTTTGGCTTGCTCAACACAATTATCGCAAATATGAGCATCGAGGCCGGCGATAAGGACTTTTGTATCTTTTTTATCTCTTCCGCAAAACGAACATTTTTCGGTATTTCGTGGCATAAATTTCTTTTTTATCCCGATTAATATCTTATTACCATAAACTCTTATGAAGTTTTTTCAACAACTATTTTTTATTTTTAACGAGGACTTCATCAATCATTCCATATTCTTTGGCCTCTTCGGCAGTCATCCAATAATCTCTATCCGAATCTTTCCAAACTTTCTTATAATTCTGTCCGGAATGTGTTGAAATTATTTCGTAGAGTTCTTTTTTTAATTTTTGAATTTCACGCACGGTTATTTCCAATTCGGATGCCTGGCCCTGAGCTCCTCCCATAGGTTGATGAATCAAAACTCTGGAATGTTTCAAAGCCGTACGTTTTCCTTTTGTGCCTGCGCATAATAAAACTGCACCCATTGATGCCGCCATACCCGTACAAATAGTAGCAATATCAGGTGTTAAATATTGCATAGTGTCGTAAATTCCCAGTCCGGCATAAACTGAACCGCCGGGTGTGTTCAGATAAATATGAATATCTTTTTTTGAATCGGTTGAATCAAGAAAAAGTAATTGAGCCTGGATAATGTTTGCAACATAATCGTTTATCGGTACGCCCAGAAAAATAATTCTATCCATCATTAATCTTGAAAAAACATCCATAGTGGCCACGTTCATTTGACGTTCTTCAATAATAGTTGGTGAAATATAATTATTAAACACCGAAGTATATTTATCAAGCGAAAGACTGTTTACTCCCATATGCTTAGTTGCATATTTTGTGAATTCGTTATTATTCATAATGTTTATTATTTTTTCTCAGTAATAATTTCAATAAATTCCTTATGATCGACTTCAATTGTATTCAATTTTAAATTAGATTTCAGAAAATCAAGAAACCTGTTATTAAACAATTCACTATGGATACGTTCTTCTTCTTTTTTATTACTTAAAATTGAATTTGTCAATCCATCAAGATTTTTTTCAACCTCTTCGGGAGACAAACCATCCATTGGAGCAAATCGCCTATATATTTCTTTAATATGATCACGAATTTCCTTATCAGTAACTTGTAAATCATACTTTTTTATGATGACATTTTCTAATATTTGCCATTTCATTGAATCGCGATAAGTATTATATTCCTGATCAATATCTTCTTTTGATTTCACTTCCTTCTCATTACCTTGATTCTCATATAACCACCTTTTCATAAACTCATCAGGCATAGTAAAATCAGCAACTTCAAGAAGTTTTTTGATAGAGTCATTCATAAAATGTTTATTGCTTTCGCTGTTTAATGATTTTTTTGCGTCGATTTCAACTTGTTTTCTGAATTGTTCTTCGTCTTTAATATCAATTTGAGGATATACACTTTTATAAAATTTTTCATCTAATTCAGCCGGAACAATTCGTGAAATATCATTGATAGTAAAACGATAATCTGATGTATTTTTTTCAGCTTCCTCTTTTTTTATTCCAAGCATAGTAGCAGTTTCAATTGCACTTTTGGTAGCTTTTAAAGGATTAAAAACAACAGATTCACCTTTCTTTAATCCTATCAGATTGTTTTGAATCGTTTTTAATTTGATAAGGTCTTTCGTTATAGATGTTTCATTTTTTATCCCCCCCTCTAATTCATTTCCTTCTTCGTTGAGTTCTACTATTTCTCCTTTTAATACATCTTCTAACTCAGATTCTTCTGGATTAATTGTTTCGCCCATGCGCTTTCTTGCCTCGGAAATGTAATTTTCAATCATTTCCTGGCCAACTTTAATATCGTAGTAATCAACTTCTATTTTGTCATTAACATCAATTTCTATTTCGGGAACTAATCCCAGATCAAAATAAAATTCAAAATCTGTTTCATCCTCAAAATTTAAAGGTGTGTTTTTTTCGATGTTCGGCAGGGGTTGTCCTAAAATTTCAATCTTATTTTCCTCAATATAATTTGATATTGATTCGGATAATATTTTGTTGATTTGTTCAGCAATTACTGCTTTTTTATACATTTTTTTTATCATACCAAAAGGTACCTTACCTGGCCTGAAACCCGGAATTTTAGCTTTTCGCTGATATTCTTTCAATTCCTTACTTACTTGATCCTGATAGTCTTCTTTAGATATTTCGATTTTCACTAAAGTAGTTGATTCTTCTGTATTTTCTTTTGTTATATTCATTAAAGTATTAATTAATTTTTTGAGGCTGCAAATATAGTTATAAACTTCCAATCAACTCATTTATTGAGTTAATTTTATGATGATTTAGATATTTTTCAATTCCATCAATAATTTTTATCGAAATTTGCGGATCAATAAAGTTGGATGTACCTACTTGAATAGCAGTTGCACCGGCAAGGATAAATTCAATTGCATCAGCCGAATTCATTATTCCGCCTAAGCCTATAACAGGAATTTTTACAGCCTTTGCAACCTGCCAAACCATTCGAATTGCAATAGGTTTAATTGCAGGGCCAGACAAACCTCCTGTAATAGTTGAAAGAATTGGTTTACGCTTTTCAGCATCAATTGCCATTCCTAAAAGGGTATTTATCAATGAAATCGAATCGGCCCCCGAGTTTTCGGCAGCAACAGCAATTTCGGATATATCAGTTACATTAGGTGAAAGTTTCACAATCAAAGTCTTCTTATAAACTTTTCTAACTGCCTTGATTACTTCAGAAGCTGCCTGACAACTTGTTCCGAAGGCCATTCCGCCTTCTTTTACATTCGGGCAGGAAATATTTAGCTCAATTGCAGGAATGTTTAGCAATTCATTTATTTTTTCGGAAACCTCAACATATTCACTTATCGTGGAGCCTGAAACATTGACTATTATTTTGGTTTTGTAGTTTTTAATTCTCGGATAAATATCGGAGATAAAATTATCAACACCTTTATTTTGCAGTCCGACAGCATTAAGCATTCCCGAAGGAGTTTCCACCATTCGAGGATATGGATTGCCTTCACGTTTTGAGGCTGTTGTTCCTTTTACAATTATTCCTCCAAGCCGATTGACATCAATAAAATCGTCAAATTCTTCACCATAACCAAAAGTTCCGGAAGCTGTCAAGACCGGATTATTCAATTCGAGATCATGAATTTTTACTTTTAAATCTGCCATTTTAAATCTTTTACATTAAAAACCGGCCCGTCGATGCAAACACAAAGGTTTCCGTGTTTTGTTTCTTCAACACAACACAAACATGCTCCAATACCGCAAGCCATAGTATTTTCGAGTGAGACTTCGCAGTCAATATTTTGGTCGGATGCAATATTTGCAACGGCTTTCATCATTGGTTTTGGGCCGCAAGTTATAATTTTGTCGAAACCAATTTTACCTTGTGTTAAAATACTATGATTTGTTATAAATCCTTTCTCACCAAGTGAACCATCTTCGGTAGAAATGAAGACTTCTGCCAATCTCTTAAACTCCTCAAACCTGACAAGATAATTTTCGGATCGTACTCCAAGCAAAACCGAAAATTTATGATGCACCCTGTTAAAATGCTTTGCCAAAAACAATAAAGGTGCAATGCCTGCTCCTCCACCTATTAGCAAAGTTTTTTCATTTATCGGTTCGGAAAATGAATTTCCAAGAGGATATATAAGATTCAAATATTCGCCTGATTTTCGTTTCGATAACTCAAATGTTCCATCACCAACAATCTGAATCAACAGACTAAGTGTTTGTTTTTCATAATCAATATCGTGTATAGAAAAAGGACGCCTGAGAAAAGTATTTGCCGAGTTTTCAATTAAAACTTCAACAAATTGTCCGGGTAAGATTTCATTAATAGTATGCGGAACGGATAAATCAATTAAAAAAAAATCCTTGTTTAAACTTTTTCGGTTTATTATTTTAAGATTGTTAATATGTTTTTTCAATTGTTTATAATTTTTTCCCGCTCCCGATAGCTATCGAGATCGCTGATTTTCGCTGATTGTTTGTTTATTGTCAACCATCTATTGATTTAGCTTCTTCGGGCTTTTCAGCTTTTTCATCAGGCTTTGATTCTTCATTGCTGTCCGATGATTTTTCCTCATCAACCTTTTCTTCTTCTTCAGGAAAATCGAAAAATTCTTTTTCTGTCAATAAATTATACCAATTGATAACTTTCTTGATATCCGACACATAAACTCTTTCTTTATCATAAGAAGGAAGAACATCTTCAAAAAATTCTTTTATTTCTTTATTGTTTGATTTATGTGAAAGTGCTTTTTTCCCTTCAAGTTTTTTAAAAATCAGCTTGAAAACATCAATAAGAGGTAAATCTTCATCCTCAGCAAAAATGCTGATCTCTTCAAGAGAACTGATTTGTTCGTTACCAAAAGCAGTAAATCTTTTTTTATCAATTATCGACTCAACTACTACACCATTTTTTGTTTGGGCCATCATTTTAAATAAACCCGGCTTCCCTGAAATTGATAATACTTTGCTTAAATCCATATCTTTTGTTTTTTCAGCAAAAATATGAAAATAT
>CAZBSL010000176.1:3593-6357 GCA_964494265.1 uncultured Bacteroidales bacterium | reverse complement strand
TTTGTATCTTGCATCTATCTAAAAATATATAATTTTAACTAATTTAATAAACATAAAAACTAATAATCATGGAAGAAAAAAGAGGGATGCCATTATTAGGAGATGATTTTCCCCAAATGAAGGTTCAGACAACTCACGGTATGAAAAATTTACCGGAAGATTACAAAGGAAAATGGTTCGTACTTTTTAGTCATCCGGCAGATTTTACACCAGTTTGTACAACAGAATTTGTTGCTTTTCAGAAACGATATGACAAATTCAGAGCATTAAATTGTGAATTAATAGGAATGAGTGTAGATCAGGTTTTTGCACACATCAAATGGGAAGAATGGATACTAGATAATTTGAATGTTCAAATTGAATTTCCAATAATTGCCGATACGGGAAAGGTTGCAGAAACACTTGGATTAATACATCCCGGTAAAGGGACAAACACAGTTAGAGCGGTATTTATAGTTGATGCAAATGCAAAAATCAGGATTATTTTTTATTATCCGCAAGAATTGGGTCGCAATATGGATGAAATATTAAGGTCAGTTGAGGCCATGCAAATTTCTGACAAAAATAAAGTTGCGATTCCAGCCAATTGGCCAAATAGTGAATTAGTTGCTGATCACGTAATTATTCCTCCAGCTACAGACACAAAAACAGCGAAGGAAAGGCTTATAAGAGCAAAAGAAGGAGAATTTGAATGTTATGATTGGTGGCTTTGCCATAAGAAATTATAATTGAAAAAATTGAATAAAAACAAAGTTTAAAATTTAAATATTATGAAAATAAATAAGTATGAAGATATTTCTCAAATAGATAGAGAAGCAAAAAAAGATTATATTGACCGGCATTCAGCTTTTGTATTTTGTGAAAAAGAAGCAAAAGCAGGTGAAAAGTTCAAAGTAAAAATCAAAATTGGGGATCAATATAAACATCCCGACGACCCCGACCACTACATTGCATGGGTGCAACTGTGGAATGGCGAAAAAATGCTTGCTGAAGCTAATTTTATTGAGGGTGCTTTAGGAAACCAAGCCGAAAATTTAGAAGTTGATTTCCACATTGTCCCTAAAAAGAATATGAAACTTCTTGCTCATGCTTTTTGCACTAAGCACGGTTTATGGCAAAGCGAAGAAATTTTCGTTGAAGTGAAATAAAACAAGATACAAGATGCAGGATACTGGATGCATGATCAAGATACTGGATTTAAGGATACAGTATCTTGTATCCTACATCTATGTGAATATTAATATTTTAAAATTAATTAAACAATGATTAGTAAAAAAATTGAGAAGGAAATTAATGAACAAATAAATGCCGAATTTTGGTCGGCATATCTTTATTTATCAATGTCGGCTTATTTTGTGAGTAAGAATTTGCCGGGCTTTGCAAATTGGATGCAAATTCAATATCAGGAAGAGATTTCACATGCTTTGAAATTTTTTAATTACCTGAATGAAAGGGGAGGAAGAGTAAACTTAAAACCAATTGAGGCCGTTAAAACCGAATGGAAAGATGAAATTGAGGTGTTTCATGAAACCTTAAAACACGAACAACATGTAACTTACTTGATTAATAATCTCGTAAATTTGGCAATCGAAGAAAAAGATCATGCAAGTAATAATATGTTGCAATGGTATGTTTCCGAGCAGGTTGAAGAAGAGGCAAATGTGGATGAAATCTTGCAGCAATTAGTATTACTTGAGGGGAATAAATTTGGTTTACTGATGCTTGACAGGGAATTGAAGCAAAGAACATTTGTTGATGAAACGGTTCAAAATAATTAAAAACAAAAAAAATAAAATTATATGGATATTTCAGTTAAATATTTAGGTTTGGACCTCAAAAATCCAATAATAATTGGAAGCTCAGGATTGACAAATTCTGTAAATAGGATTCAAGAACTTGAGAAGAATGGTGCTGCGGCTGTTGTGCTTAAATCCCTTTTTGAGGAACAAATTTTAATGGAGTTTAATCATGTTGCAAGTCAGGATGGGCATAATTATCCTGAATTTCAGGACTACACAAAATTTTATACTGAAGGAAAGAATCTTGTTGACTATTTAGACTTAATAAAAGATTCAAAGAAATCTGTCGGTATTCCAATAATTGCAAGCATAAATTGCGTTAGTTCAAATGAATGGGTAAGTTTCGCCAAAAATATTGAGACTGCCGGAGCCGATGCAATCGAACTGAATATTTCATTATTACCCTCCAATTTTGATTTAAATGGTTCAGAAAATGAAAAAATTTATTTTAAAATTATTGAAAAAGTAAAACAAAATGTCAATATTCCAATTGCATTAAAAATGAGTAATTATTCTGCCGGTTTAGCAAATCTTATTCAAAAACTTAGCTGGACTCAACATATTGATGCTTTTGTTTTGTTTAATCGATTTTATAATCCTGATATTGACATAAATAAGAAAGAAATTATTTCGGCAAGTGCATTAAGTACACCTCACGACATATTTACTTCATTAAGATGGATTGCATTGTTAAGCGATACAATTGAATTGCCTTTAATTGCTACAACCGGAATTTATGACGGAGAAGGTGTTATTAAACAAATCCTTGCCGGGGCTCAAGCTGTTCAGATGGTCTCATCAATCTATAAGAAAGGAAGCAGTTATATTTCAACAATCATCGATGAAATTAAAAAATGGATGGAACAAAATAATTATTCTAAACTTTCTGATTTTCGAGCTTTGTTGAATCAAAAAAAATCTGATAATCATTCGGATTATGAGAGAATTCAATTTATGAAATATTT
>CAZBSL010000176.1:0-3493 GCA_964494265.1 uncultured Bacteroidales bacterium | reverse complement strand
TAAGAAAAAGATTACAATGAACATCGACCCAAATAGTAGTGTAAAGCAAAAAGCTTTAAAAATAAATCTTGATTCAAGTATTTTTGGAACGTTTGCAGAAATAGGTGCAGGACAGGAAGTTGCTAATCACTTTTTTAAAGCAGGAGCATCTTCTGGAACTATTGCAAAAACTATTTCTGCGTATGATATGGGAATGAGTAACGCCTTTTATGGTGAGATAAATAGTAAAAGGTATGTTAGTGAAGAACGATTAAAGAAAATCCTGTCGGTTGAATACAATCAATTAGTTTCATCTCTAAGAAATAAGCGTCCTGATAATACCTGCTTTTTTGCTTTTGCCAACACTATTTCTGCCATAAATTACCAAAAAACTAACGAAAGTCACGGTTGGATAGGAATTAAATTTCAATTATACCCCGGACATGAACCAAATGAAATTTTTATGCATGTTAAAATGTATGAAAAAGATAATATATTACAGCAAAGAACATTAGGGATTATTGGTGTTAATTTGATATATGCTGCATTTCATTATTATAATTATATAAATAGTTTCCTACAATCTTTAATGGATTTTACTTCAAGGGATAACCTTGAAATTGACATGATAAGGATGTCAGGGCCGGAACTAAATTATATTGATAACAGATTGTTATGCCTTCAGCTTGTTAAAAACAACATGACAAACGCTGCCGTATTCGATAGCAATCATAATGTTAATACTCCATCTGATATTTTTTATAAAAAGAATATTATGGTTTTAAGGGGGAGTTTTCGCCCAATAACCTATGTCTCTCTTGATATGCTGAATAAAGGTTTTGAAACATTTAAAAAGGATAATAATTATAGTGGAGAGAATACGATGCTGTTTTGCGAAATAAGCATCGACAATCTACTTAAAGATCAGGAATATGATGAAAAAGATTTTTTGAATCGTGTGGATTTAATAAACGGATTAGGAATTAATGTAATGGTGTCTGACCTGAAACATCATTATGAATTTGTTTCATACTTCGATATTTATAAAATTTATAAATTGGGAATAATAATATCATCATTAACTTTAAGTGACCTGTTTAAAAAAGAGTTCTATAGAAATTTGAGTGGTGGAGTATTCGAAGGTATTGGAAAATTATTTAAAAATAATGTGAAAATGTATGTTTATCCTGCTAAACAAGCCGGAACTGACGAGTTGCTAACCTCTGAAAATTTAAAAATAGAAGACGAAACCCGACATATTTATCAATATATACTCGAAACCAATAAATTGTCTCAGATTAAAAACGTTGATAAAGAAAAATTGAATATTTTTTCAAAAATAGTTCTAAAATATATTCAAGACGGTAACTCGGAATGGGAACAAATGGTTCCGCCATATATTTCTGAAAGCATAAAAGCAAAACATATGTTTGGGTATAATGATAACAATAATGGATAACAAAATATTAAATTGAATATTATGACACATTTGAAAACCGGAGACAATGCTCCTGAAATAGAAGCAAAAAACCAAAACGGTGAAACTGTTAGTATTAAAGATTACAGAGAGAAAAAACTCATATTGTATTTCTATCCGAAAGATAACACACCCGGTTGTACTGCCGAAGCTTGTAATCTGAGAGACAATTTTGAACCTTTAAAAGATAAAGGCTTTGAAATACTTGGAGTGAGCCCTGATGGCGAAAATTCGCACCTAAAATTTATTGCAAAGCATAGCTTGAATTTCGATTTAATCTCAGATGTTGATAACAAAGTGCTAAAAGATTATGGAGTTTGGGGTGAGAAAAAAATGTTCGGCAAAATAAAAGAAGGTGTTCACAGAACAACTTTTGTAATTGATGAAGAAGGAAAAATTGAAAAAATTTTCAAAAAGGTTGACACTAAAAATCATACAAGCCAAATTTTAGAGGCTTATGAAAGTTAGTATATAAATAAAAAAATTATAAATTAATAAAAAAAAGAAAGGAAACAAATTATGAAAAAGTATGAATGCACAGTATGTGGTTATATTTATGACCCTAAAATTGGTGACCCTGATGGAGATATTGCACCTGGTACCAAATTTGAAGATATTCCTGATGATTGGGTTTGCCCAGAATGTGGAGTAGGTAAAGAAGACTTTGAAGTTTTTGAAGAATAATAAAATTAGAAATTATGTTTGTCGAAATGCCTAAGGTTTCAAGAATATAGGAAATCTCACTTTCCTATTTGCGAAAAAATCTTAGGCACAATTTAAATTGCTTATATATTTTAAATATTTCAAACCAAAAAAATGGCGGTTTTCTGGAATGTATTTGAATCAATTATTATTTTGCTTGGAATAGGAATTATTGGTTTCATAATTATATCAAGAAAAATTGTTCCGATAAAAATTCTTGATGTCATTTCACCATTAATTCTTGATATTGCCTTGCCTTGTTTAATTTTTACAAATATTATTTCCCGATTTGATCCCGTAAATTTTTCTACTTGGTGGACTTTACCTCTTTGGTGGATAGTTTTTACTTTAATAACAATTTTCTTAACATTTTTTGGGATGAAGTTGATAACAAAGAAATTCAGGCCTGAGTTTGGTATAAGTTTATTATATCCAAATGCCATTTTTGTTCCAATAGTAGTTATTCAAAATCTATTTGGTGAGGACTCTTCGATGTTGATAGAACTTTTTTTATTTACTCTGTTTTTTCCGGCTTTTATGTTTAATACTTACTATCTTTTTTATAAAAATAAAAGATCGGTAAAAAGCAAATTTGACTGGAAGAAATTTTTTAATCCAATCCTGATCGCAACCGTTTTGGCAGTTATTTTACGTTTATCAGGTGTTTATCACAACATCCCAAACGTAATTTTTTCAATTACAAAAATTTTAGGAAACACAGCTCTACCATTAATTCTTCTTTTAATTGGAGGCAATGTTTATGTCGATTTTAAAAGAAAGGGAGAAATACATTTTAAACCGATACTTATTTTTGTCGCAATTAAAAATTTTCTTTTTCCCCTAATTACACTTATTCTATTAATAATTATTAAACCACCATTTTCCGTGGCATTTCTGATCTTTCTTATTAGTGCAGTACCTCCGGTAACTGCTGTACCGATACTAATAAATAAAGCAGGTGGAAATACAGAATTAACAAATCAATTTTTAATATCAAGTTTTTTAGTATCAATTATTTCAATACCTTTGGTCATGTTGATATTTGAGAATTTTTTTACAATTAATTAGTAATAATATGAAATCATTGAAAAAAACAAAAACAGAACAAAATTTATTGAAAGCTTTTGCCGGTGAATCTCAGGCAAGAATGCGTTATGATTATTTTGCAAAACAAGCAAAAAAAGAAGGTTTAGAACAAATTTCGGCAATATTTACCGAAACTGCTCTGAACGAAAAAGAACATGCAAAAAGGTTTTTTAAATTTTTAGAAGGTGGAGATGTTGAAATTACTGCTACGTATCCGGCCGGTAAAATTGGAACTACTTTAGAAAATTT
>CAZBSL010000175.1:4576-6382 GCA_964494265.1 uncultured Bacteroidales bacterium | reverse complement strand
AAATAAACTTGTAAGTTTTTTCATTTGTTTTAATTTAGTTAATAATTAATTAATTATAATTAATGGGATATTATTCTCCCTTTTAATTTCAATTTTCGTTTTATTTTTTTAAATTTTATATTTAATCAATCCTTATTAAAAAATATTGCTTTTTTAATCAAAGGCAAAAATCAAATTTAATATCATAATCAACAAATATTTTGCCCATACAAAACCCATATATGCACAAATATTTACCTATACATTTCTAATACAAAGCTTGAATAATAATGGATTATAGGAGGTTAGGGGAATGTATTAAAATGACTATATCTGTGATAGAAATGTTATCAAATTTGTATCCGTATTGGAAATTCCCAGCTTTTTTCTTAATCTGTAACGTGCAACTTCGATTGCACTAATACTTTGGCCTGTGAGATCGCTAATATCTTTGGATGACATATTAAGCTTAAGAAATGCACAGATTTTTTTTTCGTTAGGAGTTAGGCTTGGGTAATTAATTTCTAATTTTTCATAAAAATCACCATGAACCTGCTTGAATCTTAACTCAAATTCATCCCATATTTCATTATCGGTGTTTTTTCCTAAATCAGCGGCAATCTCTTTTATGCTGTTTTTTGTTTCAATTTGAGAAGTTTTATTACTGATACTAATTAATTTATCAGATATCTCCGATAGAATTTCATTTTTCCTCAGTAAAGTCATAACGCTTAATGCCAGTTCTTTGTTTTTATAATCAACTTCATCCTCAAGCCGTTGATTTTTAAGCTGTACATTTTTTGTTTTAACTCGCCGATTTACCAATATCAATGAAAATGTGATTATTATTGATAGTAATAAAATAATGATAATAATTTTTAAGTAATCCTTTTTTTGCTGCATTATGAGTTTCTCATGATTCTGTTTCTCAAAATCATATTGTAGTTCAAGACGAGAAAGGTTTGTCAAACTTTGTTCAAGGTTCATGCTGTCTTTTACTTGATATTTAATAATCTGAAATTTTTTTGCATTTTCAGGATCATTATTGGCGATGTAGATTTTTTGAAGTTTATCGGCTGCATCGCATATTACTTTTTTTAATTTGTGAGTGCGTCCTAAAACAAATGCTTTGTGAGCATATTCAAGGCTATTATCAAAGTTATCATTTTCAAGATAATATTCTGAAAGGTTATAATAAACCGAGGCAAGTAAGGGGATATTGCTTAATTCAGAGAAAATTGCTTCGGCTTTTTTAAAATATAAATAAACAGAGTCGTGTTTATTCATTCCCTTGTAAACCACCCCAATATTAACATAATTAATACCCTCGGAAATTTTATGCCCCGATGCTTTGCTGATTTTTAAAGCCTCGAAAAGATAAGGCCCGACTTTTTCATATTCGTTTATACTTCCATAAATAGCTGCAATATTATTCAAACCTTTTGAAATACCTGATGAATCGTTTATCTCTCTCGCAATTGCAAGGGATTTTAAAAAATATTCTAAAGCTTTTTCATATTTGTTTTGTTCAAAAAAAAGGTAACCGATGCTTGTTAGAATTTGTTCAATTCCTTTTTTATTATCCTTATTTTCAACAAGTTTAAGACATTTAAATAAATACTCCGAACAGATTTCATATTCTCCAAGGTCAAGATAGATATTACCAAGTGTATTGTAGGAATCAGCTAATTCATCTTTCATTTCATTTGATTTAGCTAAATCATTAGCCTTCAGAGCAAAATCTAATGCAAAATCTAAATTTGTCATTATTCTGTAAATTTTGGCTAAACGAATATCTGCTCTAATAATTCCTATTGAATATTTATT
>CAZBSL010000175.1:0-4476 GCA_964494265.1 uncultured Bacteroidales bacterium | reverse complement strand
GCCGATTCAATTCCCAGTTTTTTCAATAAAGCAATTTCCTGATCGCTATGATTTTGTTTTTTAATAACCTTTTCAAATTGGCTTGAGAATTTTCCTTTCGCCTGCCTGATGTATTCCTGCGAATCGGGAAGTGTGCTTATTCTTAATCCTTTTCCATTGCGTTTTGATATTGTAAAGGCTGTTTTCCCGAGGTCTTTAAATATTAAAGCATTGTTGCCAAAAGAACAGCCCGTAACAAACTGAACTCCATCCGCTACGCAATTATTAGTCTCAGTTATAACAATCAAATCTTCCATTCCATCCGATTGGAATTTCATTTTTTGCATTACAAAAGTTGCAGCCATAACTCCCATTGCAAGCCCCGGACAATAATGACCGTGCATTTGAGCAGCTTTAATCATTAATTTATCGGTTTCGCCGGCAAGAATATGCGAAATAATTTGCATACGCGGATTCGACTTGAATTTATTTTCAGTTATAGCTTCATTATTTTTTTCGATTAGAGAATTGTCGCAGGGTTTTATGTCAAAAACCGGTGAATTATTTAAGGCATCAAGGCCTTTAATTTTTAATTCGCAGCCATTTCTCTCAATAAGTTCAACCGTTGTAATGGCAAGCGAATTAGGCCTTCGGGGGCTGCGGCTTGCAAAAACTCCTTTGATTTCTCCGGTAAATGTGTTTAATTTCAAATCATAGCCTTTTGATTTATTAAAACCAAAAACTACATCAATATAATTTGAATCTTCAATTTTGAAAAGCCCCTCCTCGAATTCTTTTTTAATATGAATAAAACTAATGCGTTTTTTCATTTCGGTAGGGTTAGCAGATTTTTCAAAACTGCTTTTAATAAATCCAATTTCGTTTAGAGTTGTCATTTATTGTATTTTTTCGGGAATTATAAAAAACCTTTCGTCCTCATTAATAATTTTAACTTTAACTCCATAAAGGTTTTCGATAATTTTGCTTGTTATTATTTCTTTACCTCCTTTGGCAAATATTTTTCCGTTTTTCAGCATTACAATTTTTTCACAAAACTGCAAAGCTAAATTAAGATCATGAATAGCTACCACAACTGAAATACCTTTTTTTGTTAAATTTTTCAAAATTTCTAAAACTTCAAGTTGATGACGCAAATCTAAGCTGGCAGTAGGCTCGTCAAGTAATAAAATTTTCGGCTCCTGAGCTAATGCTCTCGCTATATAAACCCTTTGCCTCTGGCCACCACTTAATTGATTAAGAAACTTCATTGAAAATTCGGCAAGGTCGAGTTTTTCAATAACTTTAGCCGTAATTTCAAGGTCATTATTTGTAGGCATCCACGAAATGTGAGGTTTGCGTCCCATCAAAACCGTATCGAAGACATTGTTTTGAAAAACTTCATCTTCGCTTTGCGGAACGTAGGCTATGTTTTTAGCAAGTATTTTCCGGTCAATTTCTTTTAAGTTCTTTTCGTTAAGATAAATATTTCCGTTTTTTGGCAAAAGAATTTTATCAAGGCAGCGTAATAATGTACTTTTTCCAGAGCCGTTTGGACCCACAAGAGCAGCGAATTCACCTTTTTTAATTTCATCAAAAATTTCATTTAATACGAGTGAACCGTTATAAGCAAAATCCAGGTTCTCAATTTTAATATTTACCATTTTCCTCTTCCTTTTCTTTTAATTAATAAGAAAATAAACAATGGAGCTCCAACAAATGAAGTTATAATTCCGACGGGTAAAACTATCAGGGAGATAATTGTTCGGGCAATTGTATCGCAAATAAGCAAAAATACTCCACCAAAAATTGCTGAGGCGGGTATTAAAAAGCGTTCATCGTTCCCAATAATTCTTCGAACGATGTGAGGTACAACCAAACCCACAAATGCAATAATTCCAAAAAATGAAACCGTAATTGAAGTAATCAATGAAGCAATAATTAAACCGAAAACCCTAACTTTGTTAACATTAACGCCAAGGCTTTTTGCAGTTTCATCGCCGGTATCGAGTAGGTTATAATTCCAACGATTACGGATGAAAAAAATAAATGCAGGAATAATCAATACAAAAAGAATGAAAAAATCTCTCCATGAAGCCCGTCCGAGATCACCAAAAGTCCAAAAAATTATTGAAGCCAATTCCATGTCATCGGCAAAATATTCCAGGGCTGTAGTTGCAGCAATAAATAATGAGCCTAATATAATTCCGGTTAGAATTAGAGTTTCGGAAGAAACACCTCGAATTTTTGTCATCATAAGTACCACAATTACACTTGTCAGGCTCCAGAAAAATGCAGAGATACTAATCAGGTAAGGATTATTCATAATAACCGAGTCGATGGCGGCACTGTGAAGTGTCCCGGCATGAAGGACAATTACTGCAAAAGCTGCACCGAAAGCGGCTGCATTTGAAATTCCGAGAGTAAAAGGCGAGCCTAAAGGATTTTTTAAAATACTCTGCATCACAACACCCGAAACCGATAAGGCAATTCCTGCAAGCACTGCCGACAAAACTCTTGGCAAACGGATGTTAATTATAATTTGTGTAATAGTGTTTTCAGCTTTACCGAATAAGGCTGAAAAAATATCGGCAATTGAAATTTCGGCACTCCCGAAAGTAATTCCTATTAAAGTAAAAAGAATAAGAAATAAGGATGAAATTATTATAAATAGCTTCTTACGTGCGGTATATTTCAAATAGTCTTTTTGTACTTTTTTGTAACTCATAAATATAGAATCTTAATTGCAATTTTTCGAAATCCGCCAAATTTTCTTTTCATATTCTGATAAACAGACTTCCCAAGGAAATTAAAATATATTTCATCGGCTTTTTTTTCAATTTCAACATCTGAGAAATTTTCGGGGTATAGCACTTTTCCGATATAAAATGAATTACAAAGTACATTTTCAAAATTAATTGTGTACCAATTATGTGGTAAAACAAAATATAATTCAGAATTTTTGATAGCGTCAAGGGTGCTAAAAAACGGTGAACTTTCGGATAAATCATTTTTTAGCACCTCAAAGCCGGAGATATCTAAAAATATTTTTTGAGGATTCCAATTAATTATTTTTTCCTTATCGATAATAGCATTTTCTAACCAGGCTTTGCGTGAGCTTGTTGCCTCGCCTTGTCCGCTTGCAACATTTATTGCATTAACAAATCGAAATGGGGCATACATGGGTTCAGTTGAATTTAATCCATGCGAGCCTTTGTAAGCAACTCCGCCTATGTAAACACTTTCTTTTTGATTTTCTGGAAAATTTTTAGTCCTGCTTTCTAAATCTGAAATATTCTTTTTTATATAAGTAATTAAACTATCGGCGCGATTTTCATTGTAAAATAATTTTCCAAGAAATTTTAGAGCATCAAAAGCAACTTCCACGTTTTGATTAAAATCGCCATAATTAAGTAAAATTACAGGTATTCCGGTTTTCTTTTGTAATTCCTCGCCCTTTCCCTGATTCATATATGTGCAGATCAGAACATCAGGTTTTTGAATGCTTAGTAATTCGGTTTCATAAATATTTCCGGTACCAATTTGCGGTAACTTTTCTAATTCGGGGTGAGCCTGGAGGTAGGGGACAAAACGACGTTTTTCGTTACCTTCAATAGCAATTATTTTATTTTGTTGATTCATGTAAACCAAATACCTTAACGCACCGGGGCCTAATGCAATCACCCGATTAATTGTGTCGGGAATGTTTACGTTTCGGCCTGACATATCTTTGATTTCTCGTAAGTTTTCAACTTTCGATGAATTATCAAAATGGCAAGAAAATAATTGGAAAAGTAGGAAAATTGTCAATATTGGCTTTGTGAATTTCAAGATCGAAAATATTTAATTTATAACAAAGGATTAAAGGGGTTTTTAGATAATTATAATAATTAATTCCATAGTTAACTACTAAGAGGAACTCATCACAAGTTTACCATGTTTAATGCCTTTTAATGCAATTAATTCATTTGCCAGAGCACTTAGTTCATTAGCTTTACCTTTAACTGCAATTGTTTCCAGACAATTATTATGATCTAAATGAACATGTTGAACAGAAAGAATCAGATTGTGATAATCGTGCTGTACGTCGGTCGATTTAGTTTGTAAATCTCTTTTATGATGATCGTAAACCAATACGATCGCACCTGCCACGTCTTTATTTTCTTCCCATTTTTCTTCAACTATATTATTATTGATTAAAAAACGGATTGCCTGCGAGCGATTTGGAAATTTGTTTTGTTTTACCAGATTATCAAGTTTTTCTAAAAGGCTTTCTTCGAGAGAAACACCAAATCTTTTTACTTTCATAGTGTTACCATTTTAAAATAGGTGCTACAAAAATAAGTTTTTTATTTTTAAAACAAATAAAAAAAGATAGAAAAAAAGTTCGATTAAAAAGGCTGCAAAATAGCTTATTACAAAAACCTGAACCTAAGGATTTATTGCACTTGTTCTAATTTCTTAATTTTTCAATTATCGAAACATCAACCCAATAAGATA
>CAZBSL010000174.1:0-6414 GCA_964494265.1 uncultured Bacteroidales bacterium | reverse complement strand
TTACTTGTAATCTAAAAGTTTTGTCCAAAAATGGAAAATTTATAATTTCTCACTACTAATGTATTAATAATTTGATTTGTACTGTTTTTAATCTTTGAACCTGTAACTATTTATTCTGAACGCATCAAAATAAAGGCACAAAATTTGTTATTTTTACTTCCTAATCATTAAATTTTCACTATGAAAACAAAATTCTTTATTTTCTTCCTCTTTATTCCAGCAATATTTATAGTTTCAAGTTTTAATTTTCATAAACCTTCCGGTGCTCAAGAACATTTGGTTTCCGGGCAAATTGATAATTTCGATTATAATAAACTTTGGTTGGATGTTGAGGCATTAATGCATAACGGGCTTCCAAAATCTGCCCTGAAAATTGTTGAAGAAATTTATCAACAAGCGAAATCAGAAAATAATACTCCTCAAATTGTCAAATCCATTTTGTATAAATTTCGGCTTAAAAGCGAATATGAAGAGGATTTTCAAATAAAAGTAATTGAAGAATTAAAAGATCAGATTGAAAATTCAGGTGATCCCGAAAAACAAATTCTGCACTCAATTCTCGCCGAATTTTATTGGGATTATTTCCAAAGAAATCGCTATAAATTTTATAACCGGACAATAATCGTGGATTTTAAGCAAAACGATATTATTACCTGGGATTTAAGAAAGATAAACGATGCAATTTTCTCAAACTATTTGCAATCACTAAAAAATCCTGAAATTCTTAAAACTACACCACTTAAAAGCTATGATATTATCTTAAAAAATGCCGATAACTCAAAGCTTTTTCGTCCAACTCTATTTGATTTATTAGCCCACAGAGCTCTTGATTTTTTCAGTAATGATGAAAATTCATTAACTAAACCTATAAGTGTTTTTTCAATTGATAAAGTAGAATATTTTTCTTCAGCCAAAGATTTTATTGAAATTGATTTAAGTACTCAGGATTCACTTTCTTGTAAATTTCATGCTTTAAAAACACTTCAGCAATTAATCGCATTTCATATAAATGACGAAAATCCTGATGCATTTATAGATGTTAATCTGGAAAGATTAAAATTTGTTCAACTCAATGCAATTAGAATTGAAAACATGGATAGTGTTTATTTGAATTCACTAAAAACTTTTGAACAGGACTATTCTGAATTTCCTGCTTCTGCCGATATTTCTTGCAAAATTGCGGAAATATTTTCTCGTCAGGGAAAAAAATATGATCCGAAAATCTCAGATAAATATAAATGGGATAATAAAACAGCCGCAAAAATTTGTACAAAAACAATTGAAAAATTTCCAAAATCAAGCGGGACAACAAATTGCAAGGTTTTATTGCAAGAATTAAAAAGTTCTTTTTTTAACTTAACTATCGACGAAGTAAATATTCCACAAAAGAAAATTCTAAGTTTATTGAAATATAAAAACATCGACAAACTCAATTTTAGGATAATTAAAACAAACTATCTTGAAAATAAAGAATTGTTAAAAAACTCACGTAAAAAAAAGATAATAAAAAGTTATTTAAAACAAACACCGGTAAAAGAATGGCCGCTTGAGTTAATTAATGATGGAGATTTGCAGCCACATCGCACGGAAATTATTCTCCCGGAACTTTCATCAGGATATTATACTATTTTAGTTTCTGAAGACCAGAATTTTTCAATAAAAACCAAGATTTCCTATAATTCCTTTTTTGTTTCAGATATTAGTTTTATCAATCAGAAAAATAAGGACGGATCAATTGATTTGCTTGTTCTAAACCGTAAAACCGGGCATCCTCTGAAGAATGTAAAAGCTCAAACCTATTCAAATGATTATAATTATGGTAAAAGAGAATATGTTTTAAACGAACAAGCATGTTATGAGACCGATAAAAATGGAAATTTAGAACTTCCTGTTTCAATCGATAAAAATGCACGCAAATCATTTTATATCGAATTTTCATATAAAGGTGATACCCTGTTTTCTGAAAACACTTTTAATCCATATTTTTATTCAAAACCCGATAAAAAAACAATTAAAACTTTTTTCTTTACCGACCGTGCTATTTACCGCCCGGGTCAAACAATTTATTTTAAAGGAATTATTTTAGAAAACGAGAACGGAAAATATTCAATTAAACCGGATCACAAAACAACTATTACTTTTTTTAATGTAAATCATCAGGAAGTTTCAAAGCTTGATTTAATTTCAAATGAATTTGGTTCAATAAACGGCAGCTTTATTGCCCCAGACGGTGTTTTAAATGGGCGAATGAGTATTTCAAGTATCACAGGATCAAAGCAATTTTCAGTAGAAGATTATAAACTCCCAAAATTTGAAGTGGTTTTTGATCCGCTACGAGGGAGCTATAAATTGAATGAGAATCTTACCGTTGAAGGGAAAGCAAAAGCTTATGCCGGAAATTTTGTTGATAATGCAAAGGTCAAATACAGAGTTTTTCGAAAACCAAACCGGCCTTTCTGGATAAATTCTTGGTGTTTCTATTACTTCCCATCAACAGAAACCGAAATCCTTAGCGGTTTTACAACAACTGATGATGATGGAAAATTTGAAATTTCTTTTAAAGCCATCCCTGATTTTTCAATGGAAAAACTTCCTTATCTGTTTTTTGATTTTATTGTCAAAGTTGATGTAACCGACATTAACGGTGAAACTCATTCGGCTGAAGAAGTTGTTTCGGTTGGGTATAAATCTCTTGTTTTGAATGTTGATATTCCTGAAAAAGTAAACCTTGGAAAAGATAATAGTTTTAAAATAATTGCAACAAATTTAAATGGAGAACCGGAGCATGTCGATTGTAAAATTGAAGTTTATAGCTTAAAACAACCGGACATTTATTTCAATGATAGAAATTGGGATGAACCCGACATTTTTATTTATAAAAATGAAGAATTTGAAAAACATTTTCCAAACCAAATTTATAAAGATGAAAACAATCCGGCAAAATGGGAAAAGGAAAAACTATTTTTAAATTTAAAATTAAACACAGCTAATGATTCGATTCTTAAAATCGCTGAAATTAAAAATTGGCCACAGGGAACTTATTGCCTCAAAATTTCTTCGACCGATGCTTTTGGCGAAGAGGTTGATAACACAAAATATTTTACTTTGTTTTCGCCAAAATCGAAAAACACCCCAAACAATGCTATTAATTGGTTTACAGTTTTGAAAGGGGAGGGAGAACCCGGCGATACGGTTTCATTTTTAATCGGTTCAAAGGCGAAAAATGTTTACGCTACCTATCAGGTGATTTTAAATAAAACAATTGAAAAGAAAGAAATTATAAAACTTTCCGGTCAACAAAAGTTGATAGAAATTCCTATCAAAGAAAAATACAGAGGTAATTTTAAAATCAACATTGTTTTTGTAAAAGATAATCGCATTTACATTGATGAGCAAATTTTTAAAGTTCCGTTTTCAAATAAAAAACTCGACCTTGAATTTGCAAGTTTCCGAAACAAACTTCTCCCCGGACAAAATGAAGAGTGGAAAATAAAAATCAGAAACAACAAAGGCGAAAAAGTTTTTGCCGAAATGCTGGCAGGAATGTACGATGCATCTCTTGATGCTTTTAGCCAAAACAACTGGTTATTTGATTTATATAAAACTAATCAAAATTCACTTTCGTGGAAGATACATAATTCTTTCGGGCAAAGTATCAGCCATTCTTTTTCTTTAGAAAAAAACGTGAATTTTTCTCCTGTAAATCAATTTTATGATCAGATAAATTATTTTGGATTAAATGTTTTTAGAAAGTTTAGATATGGAAATGGTATGTTAGTTGGCCATAGGTCAGGAGCATTGAAAAATAGAATGGAGACTGATAATGTTGTTAATATTAATATAATTGATGAAGATAGTGATATTGATTCATTTGAAGATGATATTAATATTGAAGCAAATGAGAATAAGGTAAAAATTAAAAAAGAAAGCAAATCAACTTCTCCACCAATTCAAATCCGCCGCAATTTCAATGAAACCGCTTTCTTTTATCCCGACCTTGAAACTAATGAGGATGGAGATGTTATTATAAAATTTAAAATCCCGGAAACTCTGACAAAATGGAAATTCATGGGACTTGCCTACACAAAAGAACTTCAAACAGGGCAAATTCAAAAAGACTTGGTAACCCAGAAAAAACTAATGGTAATCCCCAATGCTCCACGATATTTCAGGCAGGGTGATACAATTGTTTTTTGTTCTAAGATTGTTAACCTGAGTAAAAAGCAATTATCAGGAGAAGCAAATCTGAAGTTTTTTGATGCTTTCACTATGAAACCAATTGATGATGTTTTGAATAATATTATTTCGGAAAAAACTTTTTCGACTGAAGAAGGCCAAAGCACGGCGGTTTGCTGGAAAATTTCCATTCCCACAAAATTGGAGGCTATCACTTATCGAATTACGGCAAAAGCCGGTAATTTCAGCGATGGTGAAGAAAATACTTTGCCTGTTTTGACAAACAGAATTCTTGTTACCGAAAGTCTTCCTTTGCCAATCAAGGGTAAGGAAAGCAAGCATTTTGAATTTAAGAAATTAATAGATTCAAAAAAGAATAAAAAATATTCATCAATTGAAAACTACAAGCTTAGCCTTGAATTTACATCAAATCCGGCCTGGTATGCAATTCAGGCTTTGCCGGTTTTGAATGAAATAAAATATCGGAGTTCCGACAATGTTTTTTCCCAATTTTATGCAAATAGCATTGCTTCTCACATAATAAATTCAAATCCGAAAATCAAAAGGATATTCGACATTTGGTCCGATCAGCAACCCGATGCATTTTTATCGAATCTTGAAAAAAATCAGCAATTAAAATCTGTTATTCTCGAGCAAACACCTTGGGTGTTGCAGGCAAAAAATGAAACCGAACGAAAAAGACGGCTTGCTTTGCTATTCGATTTCAACAAAATGTCGAATCAACTAAGGAATTCATTGGAAAAACTGAAACAAATGCAATCGGGAAATGGTGGATGGCCCTGGTTTGAAAAAATGCCTGATAATCGTTTCATCACTCAATATATTATTTGCGGCTTTGGCCATCTTGATAATTTGGGAATTACAAATGTAAGAAATGAAAAGCCTGTTTGGAAGATGGTTCAAAACGGTGTTCGCTATCTTGATAATAGAATTAAAGATGATTATGATTGGTTAAAAGAAGTTTATCCTGAAAGATTGAATAACAACAACCTCAGCAGAAATAATATCCATTATTTATACACAAGAAGTTATTTTATTAATGATATTGTTGTTTATGAAAATAATAAAGAAGCTTATGATTATTATCGTGAACAAGCTGTAAAACACTGGACAACGCAAAGCAAATATCTTCAAGGAATGATTGCCCTTGCTTTACACAGAACAGGTGATGAAATTACCGCAAAAAAGATCATGAAATCTTTGAGAGAAAAGGCACTTTATTCTGATGAAATGGGAATGTATTGGAGAAATGAACGCGGATATTATTGGTATCAGGCGCCTATCGAATTTCAGGCATTAATGATTGAGGCTTTCGATGAAATTACGGATGATAAAAATTCCGTTGAAGAAATGAAAATTTGGCTTCTTAAGCATAAACAAACAAATAGCTGGCACACAACAAAAGCAACTACCGAGGCATGTTATGCACTTTTGCTGAGAGGAAGCGATTTACTGACAACAGAAAATGATGTAGAAATTAAAATTGGTGATGAAATTATTGACCCGAATACTAACGAGAACATGAAAACCGAAGCCGGAACCGGGTATTTCCAAACTTCGTGGGCCGGTGCAGAAATTCAGCCGGATATGGGAAACATCACTGTTACAAAAACTAATGAAGGAATTGCATGGGGGGCTGTTTATTGGCAATATTTCGAAGACCTTGATAAAATCACAACTCATGAAACACCTTTAGAATTAAACAAAAAACTTTTCATTAAGCATAATAGTCCGACAGGCCCGATAATAAAACCAATTTCAAAAGAAACTGTTTTGCATGTTGGCGATGAAATAATAGTAAGAATTGAAATCAGGGTGGATAGAAGCATGGAATATGTTCATATGAAAGATATGCGGGCATCTGCTTTTGAACCAATTAATGCTCATTCGGAATATAAATATCAGGGAGGGCTTGGCTATTATGAAAGTACAAGAGATGCAGCCGTAAATTTCTTTTTTAGTTATCTAAAAAAAGGAACCTACGTTTTTGAATATCCTTTGTTGGTCTCGCAAGCAGGCGATTTTTCAAATGGAATCACAACAATTCAATGTATGTATGCACCGGAATTTTCATCGCATTCTGAGGGGGTTAGGGTGAAAGTCAAAGAATAGAATTGAATATACTTTCGGCTTTAGAAATAAAATAGAAATGTTTGTAAGTGTTTCCTTATTTTTGTAATATGTATTACAGGCGTAAAATATTATTAGCTCTTTTAG
>CAZBSL010000173.1:0-6444 GCA_964494265.1 uncultured Bacteroidales bacterium | reverse complement strand
TCTCAAAAAAATATGGTACAAAATTAGAAGTCTCGGAAAACACAATTAATATTTTAGGATACTATTATCTAAATAATAAAGAATTTGATAAAGCAATAAAAGCTTTTAAAGAAAATGTAAAAAGATTTCCTGCTTCGGCAAATGTTTACGATAGCCTTGGAGAAGCATTTGAAAATTCTAAACAAATAAAAAAAGCTGAAAAAAACTATCAAAAGGCAGTTGAGTTGGCCGAAAATGTTACTCATCCGAATTTAATAATATATAAAGATAACCTATTGAGGATTAAAAAAGAGACGGAAAAATTTTAAACAATTGTTACCTTTGAAGTAAAAAAGAAATATTAATAGAAAAGATATTAAAAATTAGAAGCCTGTAAATCCACTAAAAAAACAGTGAAATGAAAACAAATATTTTAATAAGTATCATATTTATTATGATATTAAGTGTTGCACAAAGCCAACCAGAATTCACCCAACATGTTGTAACAAATAGCTTTACAAAGGGTGCAGATGTAATAGCCGTTGATCTTGACAAAGATGGAGATATGGATATTATAGGAGTGAATTCCCACTCAAGTGCTGAAATTGCCTGGTGGAATAACAATGGTTTTAATGAATTCACTAAAATAGTTATCAGGGATAATCTCAATAAGGTCAGGTCGATAAGGGCAGAAGATGTAAATAATGACCAGAATATTGATTTGGTTGTAGCAGTTTATGGCGAAAACAAGATTATCTATTTAGAAAATAACGGAGATGAAACATTTTCGGATTACATAGTGGATAATAATTTTGTAGGTGCCCACACCATTGATATTAAAGATGTAAATGATGACGGTTATTTAGATATTCTATGCTCCGGTTTCGATTATAATTATCATAATGGGGAAATAGCCTGGTGGGAAAACGATGGCCTCTCCCCTATCGGTTGGAGTAAAAATTTAATTTCTAATCGATTTCAACAATCCCCTTTTGTTTTCGGAGAGGATATGGATGGGGACAACGATATGGATGTAATTGCATGCGGTGAATTGAATAATGAAATTCTATGGTGGGAAAACGATGGAAATGAAAATTTCACCGAACACATGGTTGATAGCTTAATAACCGGTATTCATACTGTGATTGCAAGAGATGTTGACCTTGACGGAAATATGGATATACTTGCGGCTGCATGTATTGGAAGTCAGATAGCCTGGTATGAAAACAATGGCTCCCGTGAATTTCTAAAACATCCTTTGGGCTATTTTCCGGGAGCTTTGTGGTTGGATGCAATTGATCTTGACAATGATGGCGATCGCGACTTGTTTGGTGCCCCACAAGGTGCAAACCAGCTTGCTTGGTGGGAAAATCCGGGTAACCAGCAGTTTATAAAACATAATTTCAACAGCACTTTTACACAAGCTTTTTGCGTAGTACCGGCGATGATGGATAATGATAATGACACCGATTTGGTTGCAATAGGCTGGCAATCAAATACAATTTCATGGTTCGAAAACAAACTCGAAAATCCCAATCTCCTTAACGATCCCGAAAGTGTGGTTTATGATTCTGCTTATAAACGCTATCTTGTATCAAACTGGGAAGATGGAAATATCATACAGATAGATATTTCCGGACAACAGGACTATTTTAACACGGAATTATCCTCTACTGCAGGATTACATATTGTGGGTGATACTCTGTTTGTATCATCAAACGAAGGTGAGTATTCAGGTATAATCGGTTTCCTTTTATCAAGCGGCGAGATTATCTTTCATGTAAATATTCCTGAAAAACAATTGCTTAATGATATTACTTCTGATTTATCCGGAAACCTTTATGTAACAGATTGTGAGGCTAACAAAATATACAAAATTCGAATAAATGATCAGACCTACACAACATTTGTAGGTTCAGGATTGGGTTATCCCAATGGAATAATGTATGATCATCCCAATAACAGATTATTAGTTTTAAATTGCCTTTTATCTTACAGGCCAATAATTTCGGTTAACCTTGAAGATTCAACTATATCAACTGTTGTTAATACAAATATCAGTTCTATTGATGGATTAACTTCTGATAATAATGGGAATTTCTATTTTTCATCATGGATAACCGACAAAGTTTACCGCTATGACGAATCATTCACAAATCCTCCTGAAGTAGTTTCAAGCGGGCATATAGATCCGGCTGATATATTTTTTAATAAGCTAAATAATATTCTGGCAATACCTAATTTCAATTCCAATTCTGTTGACTTTGTCCAACTTGGTTTTGTAATACATGTTCCCGATGACCAGCCAACAATACAAGCAGGTATTGATAATGCACTAAATGGAGATACAGTTTTGGTTGCACCTGGAACTTATTACGAAAACATTAATTTTAATGGGAAAAATAATGTAATTGCCAGCCATTATATTCTTGAAAATGACATGGATTTTATTAACTCAACAATTATTGATGGAAGCCAGGCACAATATTCAGATACTGCCAGTTGTGTAAGGTTTGTTTCAGGTGAAGACTCTACAACTGTTTTGCAGGGTTTCACAATTAAGCAAGGTTCGGGAACAAATTGGATTGACCCACAGTTCCCATCCTATACATGGCACAGCGGTGGAGGAATATTTATTTTTCAAAGTTCACCAACCATTAAAAACAATTATATTATTGATAATCATGTTGATGATAACACAGGTGTAAGCGGTGCTTCCGGTGGTGGACTTTTAATGTATGGAGGAAATCCAACTATTATCAATAACATTATAAAAAATAATACGGCATTATATGGGGCAGGTGTGGTAATTGATTATTCGGGCTGTGAATTCAAAAACAATATTGTAACTCAAAATAGTGGTGGACAAAACTATGGAGGAGGCGGATTTTGGACAATTGGCAATGGAACCGAAGATATTATAATCGAAAATAACACTATTGTTGATAATGAATCTGAATTAAGGGGTGGAGCAATGTACTTATGGTCAACACAACTTACTGCACGTAATAATATAATCTGGGGAAACACACAAAATTCCGGCGGTCAAGTTTACCTTTATGATGGAGCTAATGCTGAAATAAGTTATTCGGATATTGAAGGTGGATATTCCGGTGAGGGAAATATTGACCTGCCTCCGCAATTTGCAGATACTAATTTTGTTTTATATCCATCATCTCCTTGTATTGATGCAGGAGATCCTGATATTGAATTTAATGACCCGGAAGATAATGAAAATCCCGAATATCCTCTTTGGCCCTCACAAGGGCAATTGAGAAATGATATCGGTGTTTATGGAGGCCCAAACTCTTGTTGCTTGCAAAATAATATAACAGGAATAAATGATACATTTTCGTCTTCAAGTGAAATAGTTTTGGATGTTTTTCCGAATCCTTTTTCTGAATTCACACAGATTTCTGTGAAAGGGATACTTCCAGATACAGAACAAAGAATTGAAATAATAGATATTAAGGGGCAGGTTGTAAAACGATTTTCAAAAAAAAATCTAAATACAAAAATTATCTGGAAGGCCTGTGATGATTTTGGTAATCAGCTAAAGCCAGGATTATTTATACTTCGTTTGTTATATGGTAATAAAACTCAAACCAAGAAAGTTATTTTTATGAATAATTAAAAAAAAGGAAAAATGAAAAAAAAAAGGATAACATTTATATTTGTAATTAGTATCAATTTATTATTTGCTTTGGAGGGTATTTCTAATAATTTGAGAAATGCCGATGAAAAAAACAGGGTGGATACACTCGCAACGATAAGCAGTTTTTCGCATCTTGGAGATTTTCATACAATCAATTATTCAGGGGATTATGAAGATATCCTGGATTATCTTGATAATCTGTATGTAGGAGAAAATAATCAAAGTTTTAAAGATTTTGGTTGCAGCCTGTATTCAGGAATCGGTGATCCAGAAAATATCTTCTTTGGTAGAAATTTTGACAACCCTCAGCAAGATGTTTTGGTTGGAAAATATAGTGCCCCCGGCTGCTATGAATCTATTTCTGTTAACAGACTGGCAGATCTTGGACTTCCTTTAGGAACCAATTTTAATAACCTGACACCGTCACAAAGTTTATTGTTACTTCGTGCTCCGTATTTTGCAGCAGACGGTTCCAATTCGATGGGAGTTGCAACCGGATTAGCATACGTTCAGGAAGTGGATGTTGATATTGATACCTCAAAACAAACGATTTTTATTACAAGATGGGTTAGAGAAATCTTAGATCATGCCGCTAACTTAGAGGAAGCAATCGAAATCACAAACAGTTTTAATATTCTCGATAACATGTTTGGGAACAACACAATTTGTCATCATTTATTGGTAACTGACGCCTCCGGAACTTCAGTAATTCTGGAATATCATGACGGCCAGTTTATGGTGATTGATCCGGAAGTTAACTGGCAAATTCTTACAAATACACCAATATACAAAGTACCATTACAGGAACTTTTTTCTCAATGCTACAGATATGAACTACTTTACTTCGCTCTGGAAGATCAAAACGGTGAAATTACAGATTGGAGAAATGGGTTGGATATTTTAGAATTGCCAACTTGGGGAAATGTATCTAATGGAACACAGTGGTCTAACCTCTTTGATTTGAATGAAAATGTTATGTATCTCTCACTTTATCGTAACTTCGATAATATTGTGCAAGTTGATGTAGAAACCTTTGAATTTAAAAATTATGGTGATTTTCTAATTAATGAACAATTGGAAATTGATGAAAATGGAAACAACATTATTGAAGCGGGAGAATCAGTCAATATAATTTTATCCTTATCTGTTGACTTCACTTCAACAGATGTGGTTGGAACAATCTCAAGTTCAAACCCTGATATTATCATCAGTTCAACTACAGGAAATTTTGGCAATATTTATCCCGATGAAATTATTTCAAATTCTAATGATCCGTTTTCGATAGAAATTTCTGAGGATGCTGTTGCACAGGATGTCATTTTGAGTTTATCATTAAGTACTGATTATGGTTATGTTTTTGAAACAGAGATCATGATCACAATAAACGATATAAGCTCTATTGATGACAATATCAATAATACTGAAAACAAATTGTTTATGTTGAAAAATTATCCCAATCCATTTAACTCAAACACAACTATCTCATTTCAAGTTAACAAAGAACAAAACCAAGAAATCGAATTAAAAATTTATGATTTGAAGGGACAAAAAATTAAAATTATTCCATTAAAAAGGTATCATTCCGAAGCTGTCGCAGGACAAGGGAGTAATAATTATTCAATTATTTGGGACGGAACAAATGATGACGGAAAATATGTTTCTTCAGGAATATATTTCTATCATCTTAATATTAATCACAAATCAGTTGCTACGAAGCAAATGATTCTAATAGAATAGGAAAAAACCATGATTTTAAATAAAGAATTATCTTATGAAAAATAAATTCTTACTTACGGTTACAGCACTTCTTATGATAATAAACTCTTCCGGTCAGAAACCAAGCCTCGAATTGACCTTCACCGCCATTGATAGTGCAGCTTACATACCGCTTGACAGCATCAAAGTGATGAACCTGACACAGGGATATGATACAATATTGTATTGGCCGGATACAACGCTTGTATTGGATTATCAGGTAGGTATATCCGAAATTAATCAAAACAACAGAACCTTTCGAGTATTCCAGAATTTTCCAAATCCCGTTATTGAATACACAAGCATATCATTGCATATTCCTGAAAAGGACAAAGTAAATATGATTGTTACGGATGTTTTTGGGCGGATAATTCTAAAATACAACAGAATATTAAATAAAGGAAAACATTCCTTTAGGTTTTTTCCCGGCAGGGGAAAGCTTTTCTTCTTCACTGCACAATACAGAGGGAAAAGCAGCAGTATAAAAATCCTGCAAGCACGCACTCATCCAAACGGAGAATGCTCACTTGAATATTCAGGCAGTGAAGATATATTTTCATACCTAAAGGGAACTGAGGATATTCAGAGCTTTCTTTATAACTTTGGTGATGAACTTTTGTATATTGGATATATTGATACCTTACAATCCGGTATACTAAATACTCTGGCAATAAGTGAAATCTTTATTTTCCAATTCGCTACCAATATCCCATGCCCGGGTATGCCAACAGTTATTTATCAGGGCCAGGTATATAATACCATACAGATTTTCAGTCAGTGCTGGTTGAAAGAGAACCTGAACACCGGAACAATGATTCAGGGATACATTGAAATGGCCGACAATGGTGTTATGGAGAAATACTGTTATAATAGCGACACAAATAATTGCACCATTTTCGGAGGGCTTTACCAATGGGACGAAATGATGCAATATAATACGCAACAGGGTGTTCAGGGCATTTGTCCTCAGGGGTGGCATATCCCCACGGATGAGGAATGGAAAATATTGGAAGGGGCAGTGGACAGTCATTATGAAATTGGGGCTCAAATCTGGA
>CAZBSL010000172.1:4909-6452 GCA_964494265.1 uncultured Bacteroidales bacterium | reverse complement strand
TATTTATGAATAGTCTTTTTTCATGTACAAATTATATTGTAACAAAAGGTGCTTCAAAAGATGGTTCAGCATTTCTTGCATATACAATTGATGCACCAAATCATATATTTCACTTATACAAAAAAGCGGCTCAAGATCATAATACTAATGAAAAGCTAAGTTTCGTAAGCCGAAATGGAATAAGTGGTGAAATTGATCAAATTGAGCATACTTATGCTACCTTAGGTTTTCATTTAAACGAATATCAACTGGCGATAGGAGAAACTACTTTTGGTGGTAGAAGAGAATTGATGAACAAGGATAAATTTCTTGAATACTGGCATTTGTTAGCTCTTGTTCTCGAAAGAGCAAAATCAGCAAGAGAAGGAGTTATGGTATTAACCGACTTAGTTGAAAAATATGGATATGCCAGTGAAGGAGAGACCTTTTCATTAGTTGATCCTAATGAAGCATGGATAGTTGAAATGTCGGGAGATGGAAATGGCGGTGTTGTTTGGGTAGCAGTTAAAATTCCCGACGGTTATGTTTGTCCCCACTCAAACATGTCAATTATAGATACTTTCCCATTAAATGATTCTGAAAAATGTATATATTCTGATAATGTAATATCATTTGCTATTGAAAAAGGTTATTACAATCCCGAAACAGGCAAACCATTCAGCTTTCGAGAAGCATATTGTCCGGTTAAAACTCAAAAATTAATATTTTCTACAACAAGAACATGGAGATTGTTGTCCCAATCAGCACCGTCATTAAATCTTTCTGCTGATTATTGCAGGGGGAAATCATCAGCCGAACCTTATCCGGCCTGGATAAAACCTGATAATAAAGTTACATTGAAAAATGTGTTAAACATTATGCGTGACCATTATGAGGGTTTGGATTTTGACCTTTGTAAAGGCATTGATGCAGGAGCTTACGGAAATCCTCATTACGACGGCCCACCGATTTTTATGGTCGATTCGGTAGAATATTTCAGAGAAAGACCCATCTCTGTAAATTATACTGCCGTTTTTCTCGTCAGCCAATGTAGGTCGTTCTTAGCCGATGAAATTGGAGGAGTGCTTTGGTATGGAACAGATAATTCATATTTTACTTGTAACCCACCTTTGTATTGCGAAATTTCTGAAGTCCCTGAATGTTTCACGATTGGAGACATTAATAAATTTTCATGGAATTCAGCCTGGTGGGTATTTAATTTTGTTTCTAATTATGCAAATATTAAATACTCATACATGGTGAAAGATATTCAATGCTTACAAAGCGAGCTTGAAGACAAATTTATTGCTCAGCAGGATTCTGTTGAATGCACGGCAATGAAACTTCTTCAAGATGACAGGACAAAAGGGGTTGACTTTCTGACGGATTATTCATCAAATTGCACTAAAAATGTGATGGAAAAATGGACTGAATTAGCATATAATTTAATAATAAATTACAACGACGGCTATGTTCCGCTTGAAAACGGCAAAAGAAAGAGAAAAGGATATTCTGACGAATGGAAAAGAAAAATTATTGAATCTGATATCGAAAAAGATTTTCG
>CAZBSL010000172.1:2696-4809 GCA_964494265.1 uncultured Bacteroidales bacterium | reverse complement strand
AAAACATTATCAAATGTTCTCGTGGCTTGTGTCTTATGATAATAATAAAGTTTGTTGATAGCTTATTCCAATTAGAAACATAAGCTAATGTTTAATATCAATTCAATAAATTCAATGTATTCTTATAAATTATTTATCAAATTCGGGGTAAACAAGGACAGCATCTCCTGACATTTTTACTAAATAACCTTCAGTAGGTGTACAATCTCCGATACCGTTCACCCAGTTCGGCCCGATTTTTCTTAACATAGCTCCTTCTGAATTTCTAATATATAGCAGATCATCACCAATTATTGATGAAAATGCATCCGTGGCGCTCATTCCATAATCCGGTAAATAACTGACAAATTGAAAACCTGCTTCAACATCTATTGGTGTATCGATCGGAATTATTGCACCTTCAACAGAAAACTCTCCTGATTCGCCGGTTTTTATCAAGTAACCTTCAACGCCAACCCAATCACCAATTCCATTAACCCAGTTCGGGCCGATTTTTCTTAACATAGCTCCAACTGAATTTCTTATATAATCAAGGTCATCATTGATAATATCCGTTGCTACCACCATCATATCCGGATCAGTCGGATTAATTCTGCTCGACACAAATTGGAATCCGGGCTCAACTGCAATTGATTGATAATTGCCACCACCACCCGCAACAAAATTGACAATAACCATAATCGAGTCATTAGGGTTGTTATCATCAAAAAAAGTGTAAGAAATTTTTGCAACACCTATATTTCCATATGGGTTATAGTGCCCTGAAAAGCTATATTCATCGGTTGCACCGGCGGCTATTTCTACTGGAAAAGCCGAATTGTTTATACTTGTATCATAACACATACCCCAACAAAACGAACTATGTGATCCACTTACCATATAAATATGATGCCTTGTTAATGAAACATTAAGTGCTGATGCACTATTATTTGTAACAAAAAGATGACAAACAATTTCGAAATCGGTTTCTTCACCGTAAATTGTTATTTCACCCCCATTTGGAATGTTAACTCCTTCAGGGGTTTGTAGGGTAAGACTTTGAGAAAAACCTGTTAGCAAAAATAAACAAGCAATCAATGTAAATAATAATTTTTTTTTCATAGGTTTAAAAATTAAGCTTTAGAATTTTATTTCTGATTCATTTTTTTTTAATCTTACATTTCTTAAAATAATGATTATATATTATATATCAGACAATGTATTAAAAAAAAAGGTTGCATGCATATTTTGAATTCAAATTATGATTTACTATATATAAAATATCCTCAATTCTGTTTTTTTATTTATCTTTTAGTGTGAAAAAACTGGTGTTTCTCTATCAATACAAATGATAGACTTTTTATCGGAAAATAAAATCGTTTGGTTTAAATATGAACAAAATAGTAAAAATGAAAATGGAAAAAGCCACCAAAACATTATCAAGCGTTTAGGTGGCTTTTGTATTTTGAAATGAAAATTATTGTTTTGCTAAATCTACAAAAAAGAAATTTAGTATTTATCATTCAAAGACGGTTAAAACATAAAAGTCTGTATTTTAAGCATTTTAACGGTTTATTAATAATTTTATGAATGAATCAATTTAGGCGAATAACATTATTCTCTATTTACCCGGATAAACTATTACACCATCTCCGGCCATTTTTACCAAATAACCCTGAGTAGGTACACAATCTCCGATACCATTCACCCAATTCGGCCCGATTTTTCTTAACATGGCTCCTTCGGAATTTCTAATATATAGCAGATCATCACCAATTATTGAAGAAAATGCATCCGTGGCGCTCATTCCATAATCCGGTAAATAACTGACAAATTGGAAACCTGCTTCAACATAAATAGGTGTATCAACGGGTATTACCTCGCCTACAACACTAAATTCTCCTGTTCCGCTGGTTTTTATCAAATAACCTTCAACGCCAACCCAATCACCAATTCCATTAACCCAGTTTGGCCCGATTTTTCTTAACATAGCTCCTACTGAATTTCTTATATAATTAAGGTCATCATTGATAATATCCGTTGCTACTGCCATCATATCCGGGTCTGTCGGATTAATTCTGCTCGATACGAATTGGAATCCGGGCTCAACTGCAATAACTTGATTTGCAACACC
>CAZBSL010000172.1:0-2596 GCA_964494265.1 uncultured Bacteroidales bacterium | reverse complement strand
ATTTTATAACATGAAAAAGATTTTAATTTTAGTTGCCGTTATATTTATTTCGGTTAATTTTATATCAGCCCAACAAGTTGAAAGAGAAATGGTAATTTTAGAAATTGGCACAGGCACCTGGTGTCAATATTGCCCGGGAGCTGCAATGGGAGCAGACGATTTAATTGAAAATGGCCATGATGTTGCTGTAGTTGAATATCATGGCGGAGATGATTATGAAAATTCTTATTCATTATCCAGAATATCGTACTATGGAATGACAGGCTACCCAACTGCAAAATTCGATGGAATACTTACAGTACCGGGGGGAAGCTCGACACAAAGTTTGTATTCATCGTATTTACCTAAATATAATCAAAGAAAAGCTATTCTTTCGTCGTTTACACTTGCTGTTGAAGGAGCAAATTCGGGACTTGAATTATATGACATTAATGTAAGTATTGAAAAGGTAGCTGAATACACAGGCGATAATCTTGTATTGCATGCAGTTCTGACCGAATCACATATTGAGGAATTTTGGCAAGGACAACCCGAGTTAAATTTTGTCGAAAGATTAATGATACCTAACCAATATGGAACAATTCTCGATTTTTCTCAAAGCAATACTCTGGAAATTCCATTACAATTTATTAAAGCCTCTGATTGGAATTATGAACATTGTGAATTAATCTTGTTTATTCAAAACAAAAACTCTAAAGAAATTTTACAGGCGAAAAAAGTAAATATTTTGGAATTTGTTACTACAAATCAATTTGATGCAGCTTTAATAAATATTTCAATGCTACCTGATGCAATTTGTGACGGCTCATTAGAACCAAAGATTACAATTAAGAATACCGGTATTGATAATCTAACAAGTGTTGATATTGAATATAATGTTAATATTGGAGAAAATGAGATTTTTTCATGGGCAGGTCATTTAGCCTATCTTGAAACAGAAACTTTTACACTTCCTCAAATTGATTTTGCAGTTGAACTTTCAAATATTCTGACAGTTACTACATCCAATCCAAATGGAAATACTGACCAATATCCTGCAAACGATACTCAAACAGCGTTAATTGCCGAAGCAGAGGAAACACCTTCTGAAGTGAAATTATTTCTTAGGACTGATATACATCCTGAAGAAACAACATGGGAAATTCTTGATAATAATAATGAACTTGTTTATTCAGGTGGACCATATTCTCAATCAGGCCAAGTGATTCAGGAAGTTTTCAATCTGAATTCATCCGAATGTTATAAATTTAATCTGTATGATGACGGAGGCGATGGTTTAAAAACACCGGGGATGGCTATACTTTATTATGGTACCAACACTTACATTGCACAATGGATGGGATTTGAGTCATATAAATCTATTCAATTTAAAACAGAAAGCGGTGTTGGTATTGAACAAATGACTGATTTCGAAAGCTTGAATATATTTCCAAACCCTTTTAGTGAAACAATGGAGGTAGATTTTAATTTATCAGAACAACAGAATGTTTCCTTATGTGTTTTTAATATCATTGGTGAAATAGTCTATAAAACAGACGAAGGAAAACTTGAGGCAGGAAATCATAAATTAAAAATTGAGCGAGAGAATTTGATCTCGGGAGTATATTTTCTTAAGATAGCTTTTGGCGAAAAAGTAGCAACACGGAAAATCTCAATAATTGATTAAAGCTGACTTGCTAATTTTTTTCTTCAAGTTTAAATCCCGACCCATGAACATTGGTAATTGAAATATTTGGATCTGCTTTTAAATGTTTCCTTATTTTAGTAATAAAAACATCCATGCTTCGACCAATGTAATAGTCATCCTTACCCCATATTTCTTTCATTATTTGTTTTCGCAGTATCAATTTATTTTTGTTATTACAAAATAATTTTAAGAGCGATGCTTCCTTTCTTGTGAGAATTTGTGTTGTATTATCTATCGTAAGGTTCAGGTTTGTATAATCAAAAACAAATTTTCCAATATGATAAACAACTCCATTATCATTGCCTTTGTTTTCCAAATAGCGTTTTAGAATTGCATTTATACGTAAACCCAACTCCCTTGTACTAAATGGTTTTGTTATATAATCATCACATCCTGCTTCAAAACCTTTAATCCTGTCTTCAACAAAAGCTTTTGCGGTAAGAAAAACTATGGGCACATTTTCATCAATTTCCCTAATTTTCTTTACCAGGTTAAATCCATCCATTTTGGGTAACATAATATCAATAATACAAAGGTCAAAATGTGATTCTTTGAAGCATTTGAATCCTTCTTCACCATCCTCACTTATTATAATTTTAAAAGAAAGGTTTTCCAAATATTTTTTTAACAGAATATTTACATTTGGATTATCTTCAACTATAAGAATTGATGCTTCTTTAGAAGTTATTTCTTCGTGCAATTTATTATTTTCTAATCCTTTATTGTCCCCCATTTATTAAGTTTTAAAAATATTGCAATTATTTATGTGATGAATTTATTTTTATGTTTTTTATGTTTCTATTTTTTTGCTAATCTGAATTTTACAAGAATGAATCAAAAGAATATTAAAATCATTTTTGTTGAAAACAATTTTATTAATGAGCAAAGATATATAATTTTTTAACAAAA
>CAZBSL010000171.1:0-6499 GCA_964494265.1 uncultured Bacteroidales bacterium | reverse complement strand
AATTTATCTATCTCTCTTGCTTCGTAACTCTTTGGGTAATCTTTTTTTATCGTTTCATATACTTTAAGAGCTTTCTTGTAATCTCCCATGATTTCATAGGTCCAACCTGCTTTGAATAAAAATGTTGGAGAAGTAAAATCATTTGAATTTTCATCGGCTGCATTTACATAACAATTTGCTGCTTTTTCCGATTCGCCTAATTCCATGTACGCATCTCCAATCGCTCCAATTGCCATTGGCCCTAATATTTGTCCGCGGGCATCAAAACCTTCAAGATAATCAATCGCTTCTTTATATTCACCAAGATTTAGATAACAAATTCCTGCATAATAATGTGCAAGATTGGCGCTTTTTGTCATTCCGTAATCATCAATAATATCCAAAAAACCTAATTCATTACCATCGCCTAATAAAGCCCTGTTTAACGAATCCTGCTCGAAATACATTTCAGCCATATACATTTGCGACTGGGCTTCTTCCTCTAATGGAGCAAGATACATTTTATTAAATCCAAAATAAGCTAATACAATTACAATAATTACAGCTATAATGATTGATAATATATTTTTATTTTTTTCTATAAATCGTTCCGTTAAACTTAATGCTTCTTCAACAGCAACAATTTTTTCTTCCGTTTTATTAGTCTTTTTTGCCATATATAATTCCTTAATTTTTGAAGTGCAAAAGTATATTTTTTTTTATAAGATTAAAATATTGATAGCACTTTTTTTTACTTTTGAGGAATTAATATAATCATAAATTAATTTCAATAGAAATGAAAAAATATTTTATTCTAATTCTATCATTTACTTTATTGTTTTTCAATACTCAAGCAATAGAAAATGATTCCATCGACAATAAAATCCAGATTCAATCATTTTTGAAAGTTGGTAATTTTTCCATCTTTCTTCCTTCTTTTGACACAATAGAAAACATTAAAGGGAAGAAATTTGAACAAGAAAACCTTCTGAAATTTTCTTATTTGAATATTTCGCGGCTAAAGCCCGATGAAAATCAAATTTTTCAATGGGATGATAATAAAAATTATAAATGGACAAAAATTAGCTCCGCTAAAGATGGATTTGTGTTTGCAAGTAATAAAAAAAATAAGCTCAACAAAATAGCTTATTATTCCAGTTATATTCACGCAAACAGATGGCTTAAAGCAAATCTTGAAATTGAAAGTCCGCAAATGTTTGAAGCCTATCTTGACGGGAAACTAATTCTTAGCAAATATTCTTTCGATAAGGAAGATGCAAAAAACGTCGGGAAAAAAAATAAGGAACTAATTTTTGAAAACGGAAAACACCTCCTAATCATTAAAACATTTTGTAATGCCGAAAATTTCTCAGACTGGAAATTCGCTGCAACTATCAAACCTTCTTATAGGTTTGATAAAGAAGATGTTGATGTATCAATTTCCCCAACTCAGTTTATGGACATCAAACATGTTTTGGAAGGAAAAAGCATTAATTCTGCAAGCATATCTCCAAACGGTGAATTAGTAATAATTCGATTTTCGGAAACAAATCCTCCCAAAGGAAAAACAAAAAGATGGATAGAAATCCATAATCTTACCGACGGAACAATTGCTGAGAATTTCAGGAATGCAAATATTTGGAGCATGAAATGGTCGCCTGACGGAGACAAAATTTCTTATGTCAATTCCGGTGAAAAAGGGAATAATCTATGGATTTCCGACCTCGCTAAAGGAAGCGATGAAATAATTTTAGAAAATATTGAAAACTTCGGTTCTTATAAATGGTCACCAGAAGGCTCGTTTATTATATTTAGTGTTTCGGAAAAACCTGATAAGAATTCATCGGGATTAAAAAAACTTGAATGTATGCCCGACCGATGGCCATGGTGGAGAACGCGCCGGTTTCTTTATAAAGTGGATGTTAAATCAAAGATCAAGCAGAGATTAACTTACGGGCAGCTTTCAACAAGTCTTCATGATATTAGCCCGAATGGAAAAACAATAATTTTTAGTCAAAACTATCCTGATTTCACCGAACGACCTTATTCAAAACAAATTTTATTCTCTTTGAATTTGCAAACCCTCGAAACCGACACTATTTGGAAAAATAATTACTCAGGTTCGGTTTCATATTCACCTGATGAAAAGAAACTTCTTGTTACAGGCGGACCTCTACTTTTTGGAAATATCGGGAACAATGTAACAAACGGAAAAACGCCGAATGATTACGATTCTCAGGCATATATTTATGATTTGAAAACTAAAAATGTTGAAGCTATATCATTAAATTTCAAGCCATCAATAAACAGGACTTTTTGGAATAAATTCGATAATCAAATATATTTTCTTGCAGGTGATAAAACATATACAAGAGTATTTAAATATGATTTAAAAGAAAAAACTTTTACCGAACTTCCACTTGCTTGCGATGTTGTCGATAACGTTTCATTTGCAAAAGAAAAACCAACTGCGGTTTACACCGGAACAAGTATTTCGACACCCGTAAAAGCTTTTGCAATAGACCTTGAAAACAATGAAAATAAAACAATTTCATTCCCTGAAAAAGATTTCTTTGAAAACATAAAATTTGGAAAAACCGAAGAATGGAATTTTAATAATAATGAAGGTATTGAAATTGAGGGTAGAATTTACTTCCCTCCAAATTTCGACAAAAGCAAAAAATATCCTTTAATAGTTTATTATTATGGAGGCACATCGCCGACAATCAGGAACTTTGGAGGAAGATATCCTAAAAATCTTTTTGCAGCTCATGGTTTCGTTGTTTATGTTCTTCAGCCAAGCGGAGCAACGGGTTATGGACAGAATTTTTCGGCTATGCACGTTAATAATTGGGGTATTACGGTTGCCGATGAAATTATTGACGGAACAAAACAATTTTGCGAGGAGCATTCATTTATTGATGAAACAAAGATTGGTTGTATAGGGGCATCTTATGGCGGATTTATGACCATGTTGCTGACAACCCGAACCGACATTTTTGCAGCAGCAATTTCACATGCAGGGATAAGCTCAATTTCAAGTTATTGGGGAGAAGGATATTGGGGATATTTATATAGTTCGGTTGCCACAGCCAATAGTTTTCCATGGAATAATGAGAAAATTTATATCGAACAAAGTCCGCTTTTTAATGCCGATAAAATATCAACTCCTTTATTATTACTTCATGGTTCAAAAGATACAAATGTTCCTCCAGGTGAAAGTATTCAACTTTATACGGCCTTGAAACTGCTTGGAAAAACAGTTGAACTTGTTGAAATAGAAGGTCAAAATCACCATATTACGGATTATAAAAAACGTATTTTATGGCAAAAAACAATCATGGCCTGGTTTGCAAAATATTTAAAAGAGCAGACTGAATGGTGGAACGATCTTTATCCAAAAAATAATTATTAAATTTTCAATGATCAATAAACTTTCAAAAAGCACTAAAGATGAATTACTTTCGTATTTATTAAGTTTTATTACAAAAAATAAAAGTGATAAATTTGAGAAAATCATAAAATACAGAACTCGATATCTGACTGTTGTTTTAGAAGATATTTTTCAACCACATAATGCAAGTGCAATTTTAAGAACATGCGATTGTTTTGGAATTCAAGATGTTCACATTGTTGAAAATAAAAACAAATACTATGTTAATCCTGACGTTGCCCTCGGTTCATCGAAATGGTTGACTTTGATAAAACATAATAATAATGAAGAAAATACGGTAGAAACTTTAAATAAATTGAAAAAACAGGGATACAAAATTGTTGCCACAAGCCCACATAAAGATCAATATATGCTTGATGAATTACCTCTTGATCAGAAAACAGCGCTTGTTTTCGGTACCGAACTGAAAGGGCTATCAGATTTGGCTTCAGATAATGCCGATTATTTTGTAAAAATCCCGATGTACGGCTTTACGGAAAGTTTTAATATTTCAGTTTCTGCTGCTATCTGTTTATATTCTCTGACAGAGAAATTAAAAAAATCAAATATTAACTGGCAGCTTTCAGAAGCTGAAATATTGGATATTAAGCTTGATTGGGTTAGAAATGTTATCAAACATTCTGAGTTAATTGAAAAGGATTTTCTGCAAAAATTGTAACCTCTTTTTCTTTTAAAAATTTTTTAATCGAAATTTTTGATATTTAAAACAATATTTTTTGTAATTTTATCCAAAATTAAATTTTGGAGGAATTAAAAATGTATTACAATTGTCATATTCATTTATTTAAAGATACGGATGTTCCTGAAAAGTTTCTTCCGTTAGCTTTGGTTAAGATTTTAAAAACCAAAATCGGTTATAAATTGGTAACAGGTATTTTGAAAAATATCATTCCGTTTTCAGACAAAGACATGTTTGACAGATATGTAAAGTTTATAAACCTTGGAAAATTAGGATCACAGGAAAGCATTTTCAAAGAATGTAAAAAATATTATCCTACAGGAACACAATTTATTGTATTACCGATGGATATGGCATTTATGGGTGCAGGTAAAGTTCCACGAGATTATTCAGAACAAATTGAGGAACTTGGAAAATTAAAAATTGAATACCCACAAATTATTCCATTTATTCATGTTGACCCGAGGAGAATTGGAATTTTAGATTTATTAAAACATAGTGTTGAAAAACTGGGATTTAGAGGGGTAAAATTGTATCCGCCTTTAGGTTATTTTCCTTATGACCAAGATTTATATCCAATTTATGAATATTGTGAAAAGAAAAAACTGCCAATAATTGCGCATTGCAGCCCCTATAATCCTGTACATTTTAAAGGGAAAAAGAAAGAGTTAATCAAATTATTAGAAAAGTCAAAAACACCAATTGAAACTAAAGGAAGGAAAAGGAAAGAACTTTGTTCAAATTTCACAAACCCTTTAAATTACAAATATGTAATCAAAGATTTTCCTAAACTAAAAATTTGTTTTGCACATTTTGGATCAGAATATTCTTGGAACGAATTTATTCATCATCCTGAAATAGATGATAATTGGTTTAGATATATTAAAGACTTAATTTCTGAAGGAGAAAATTTTTATACAGATATTTCTTTTACAATGAATAATGTAAAATATTTCTCATTGCTAAAAGTATTATTAACAGATGAAAAGGTCAGGAAAAAAGTTTTATTTGGATCTGATTATTATATGGTTGAAACCGAAGCCAATGAACGAAGGTTTGGACTTGATTTGCGAGCATTTATAGGTGAAGAAAATTTTAATTCGATTGCAATCGATAATATTGAAACTTTTTTGGGTATTAGGGAAGTATAATTTCAATAATTTTCATTCAATATCAACAAATATTCAAAATCAATTATCTTTGCGGCAATGAAAAAAAAGGCAATTGCATTTCAAACATTTGGTTGTAAACTAAACATTTCCGAAACTTCAACAATTTCAAGAAATTTTATTGAGTATGGTTTTGAATTAGTTTCGCATAAAGACAAGGCCGATGTTTATGTAATTAATTCATGCCTTGTTACTGCAACTGCCGAAAAAAAATGCCGAGCTGCAATCAGACAAGCACATAAGAGAAATCCAAATTCAATTATTGCAGTAATTGGTTGTTATTCACAATTGCGATCCGATGAAATATCAAAAATTCCAGGTGTAAATTATGTTCTCGGGAATATTGAAAAATTTTCGCTTCTGGAATATATTTTAAAAAATAATAATAAAACTATAAAGATTGAAACATCTGGTTTAAAATCTGATAAAACATTCAATCCATCATATTCCACCGAGGGACATACACGTTCATTTTTCAAAGTTCAGGATGGTTGCGATTATTTTTGCACATATTGCACAATTCCCTTTGCAAGAGGACGTAGTAGAAGCGACACAATTGAAAATACAATTAAAGTAGCTGAAGAAATCGGGAAAACCGACTTTAAGGAAATTATACTGACCGGTGTTAATATTGGTGATTTTGGGAAAAATAATAATGAAACATTTTTTGATCTGATCAAACAGCTTGATAAAGTTAAAGGTATTGAAAGAATCAGAATTTCTTCAATTGAACCCGAACTTTTAACTGATGAAATAATTGAATTTATAGCCTCTTCCAAAAAGATACTTCCTCATTTTCATATTCCTTTACAATCAGGTTCAAATAGAATTTTGGCTGCAATGAAGCGAAAATATAATCGGGAATTGTTTTCGGAACGAATAAAAAAAATCAAGCAATTAATTCCGGATGCTTGTATTGCAATTGATGTAATAGTCGGATTTCCGGGTGAAACATGCGAAGATTTTTCTGATTCATTTAAATTCATCGAACAATCTCAAATTTCATATATTCATGTTTTTTCCTATTCAGACAGGCCTGATACTTTATCATCAAAAATGAAAAACAAAGTCTCAAATAGTGAGAAAAAACAGAGAAGTAAGGACTTACATTTATTATCGGAAAAGATGAAACTTTCGTTTTATGAGCAAAATGTGAACAAAATAGCAAAAGTCCTTTTTGAGTCAGATTGCAAAGAAAATTTTATTTTCGGTTATACG
>CAZBSL010000170.1:2839-6514 GCA_964494265.1 uncultured Bacteroidales bacterium | reverse complement strand
ATGTTAACGGATATCTGACAGCCTGAAAAATATATTGATTCAAAGGAAGCATAGCTTTATAGATTTCAGTAGCAAAATCAATAATGTCATCTGAGGAAACTTTTTGGTCAGATATTGGGTAAGTTACATAATAGTCCTTATACTTTAGCAAATCAATATCAGGAAATTCCGGTGAAAAACCACGAGGGGCTCTTACAAGTTTCCTTCCTTGAATTTCTTTAAAATATTTTATTAACAGGTCATCATTAATAATTTTCTTAAACTTATCAGCATTATAATAAATCTCCTCTCTAAGTGCTTTTAATGCATCGGGGCGAGGCATAAAAATTCCTCCGGAAAGAAATGAATTTCCGGGTTCAAAATGAAAATAATATCCCGGATTTCCGGCATTCCTGCCTCCCTTGGAAATAAAACCTCCCAAATTAATTTTATATGGCGACTTATCCTTAGCAAACCGAACATCTCTGTTAATCCTAAATATACATTTAAGAGGACTTAAATAAATAATTTCTTTATCAAACTCACTTATTTTTTCAATCAACTGACTAATAAAATCGATAAAATCCTTTCTGATCTGATCATATTCAGCTTTGTTTTCATGAAACCACTCCCTGTTATTGTTATCTTTCAATTGATTCAGAAAATCAAATATTTTCAAGGCATCCATATCTCAATAATTTTTACAAAAAAGTAAAAATAGAAACTTTTTAAAAATATTAAAAATATTTTTCGTCCTATTATAAAAAAATTATTACTATCTTAGCAGTAACATTTTTTTTATAAAGGCTTAAGAGTAATTCGATATTTATTATCAGGATTATTTTTAATTAATTTGGCATCAATAATGTTTCAAAACGACCGGCATAAAATCAGGCAAACAAGAATTTTCTCACCAATTCTTTGTATTATGAGAATGTTGTTGATAATTTTTATAACATCAATATCTGTAAATTACATTTTTGCAGCAAACGATAATACACCTGCCGGGGCACGCTCTGCGGGAATTGGAAATGCTTCGGTTGCATTATATGATTTTTGGGCTATCCAAAACAATCAGGCAGGATTATCGCAAATAAATAATATTTCAGCCGGGTTCTACTTCGAGAATAGGTTTTTGATAAAAGACCTTGGATTATGTTTCGGGGCTTTTGTCTTACCCACTAAATCCGGTGTTTTCGGACTTAGTCTTAAATATTTCGGCAATAAACTTTATAATGAAACAAAAGCAGGACTTGCTTTTTCACGATCGTTCGGGAAACATTTTTCTGCCGGAATTCAATTAGATTATTTTTCAACAAGTGTCGGTGAAGGTTATGGCAGCAATAAGCTGATAAGTTTTGAAGCCGGAATTATTACGAAAATAAATGATGATTTAAACATTGCAGTTCACGTATTTAATCCTATTAGGATAAAATTCAACGATTATAATAATGAAAGAGTACCAACAATTTTAAAACTCGGGTTATCATATAAATTTTCCGACAGGATTCAAGCAATGCTTGAAACAGAAAAAGATATTGATAAAAAAGCCATTTTTAAAGCCGGTTTTGAATGCCTGATCATTGAAAATATATATGTTCGTGCTGGGATTACAACTAATCCAACATTGTACACTTTTGGTTTTGGAATAAACTTTAAAAAACTCAAAATTGATTTTGCATCCTCTATGCATCAAACGCTTGGGTATTCGCCACAAATCTCAGTAATTTATTCCTTTAAATAAGAATAAATGATCATTCGAAAAAAATATTTTATCATAATTGCACTCATGGTGTTATCCGTTTCGGCTTTCTCACAAATCCCCGATTCACTATTTTCAAAAGAGCAGGAAATACTTTTCAATAAAATCGAAAATATTGCCGAAAATTCTGAATATGATTTAGATTATAATGATTTGTTTGAAAACTATAAATATTATATTGAAAATCCGATTAACTTGAATTCCGATGATGTTTATGAGCTTTCAAATCTATTTCTTCTCAACGATATCCAGATCAATAACTTAATAGAATATAAAAACAAAAATGGAAATCTTCTAACAATTTATGAACTAAAAGCAATTGAGGGTTTTGATTATAAAACGATTGAAAGAATTCTACCTTTTGTGAGGGTTTCGGAAACTAAAACTAAAGAAAATCTCAATTTTAAGGATATTTTCAAATATGGGAAGAATCAAATTATACTACGGTATAAACAAACTCTTGAAAAACGACAAGCATATAAAAATAAAAATGATTCAATCTTACGAAATAATCCGAATAAATATTATATCGGAGGCCCTCAACAACTTTATGGCCGCTATGCTTTTAATTATCATAATAAAATCCGTTTTGGATTTACGACTGAGAAAGATCCCGGGGAAGTTTTTTTCAACGACACTTTAAAAAATCCTTTTGAATTCATTTCAGCTTTCATTTATTTACAAGACCTAGCAAAAATTAAAACACTCATAGTCGGGGATTATCATCTCGAATTTGGGCAAGGATTGACAATGTGGTCGGGGCTTGCTTTTGGAAAATCAGCTGATGTAATTAGTATAAAAAAGAGAAATAAAGAAATCAGGCCCAATACTTCGACAAATGAAAACAGGTTTATGCGGGGAGCGGTTGCAAAAATTAATATCGCAAATGTTGATATAACAGCTTTTTATTCCAACAAAAATATTGATGGAAATATTATAATTGCAGACACACTTCAGAAAGATGAAACATTTTTTAGCGGATTTCAGGAAAGCGGATATCACCGCAAAGCAAACGAGATACTTGATAAAAACGTAATCTCTGAAAATATTTTTGGTGGAAGAATTTCATTTAGAAAGAATTTTTTCAATTTTGGAGCAACAGCTTTTAAAACCGAGCTCGGTTCTGAATTATTAATACCGAATAAAATTTATAATAAGTTTGAATTTTCAGGTAAGCAAAATCTGAATTTAGGTTTTGATTACAATCTTATCTTTCGCAATATTAATCTCTTTGGAGAATTTTCAGGTAGCAAGAATGGTGGTAAAGCTTATCTTGTCGGTGGACTTTTCATGCTTGATCCCCTTATTTCATTTTCAATTTTATATAGAAATTATCAAAAAGATTTTCAGAATTTGCTTAGTAATTCATTTGGCGAAAACAACAGAAATAATAATGAGAAAGGAATATATTTCGGAGTTTCAGCTCAATTAACCCCCAATATATCGGTTTTTGCTTATGTTGATCAATTTTCCTTTCCATATTTAAAATATTTGGTTGATGCTCCTTCAAAAGGCAATGAATATCTTGTGCAAATAAATTATCAATTGTCGGCATTAACTCAAATGTATTTTCGCTTCCGTGAAAAAAACAAGTCCGCAAATCATTCAGTTGACGAAAAGAAACTCAATTTTTTGACAGACAATAATAAACGATCATTCAGATATCAAATTGATTATAGTATTTCACCTTCAATAGTTTTGAAAAACAGAGTGGAATATGTTACTTTTCAAAACATTACTCAAAATGAAATATTTCATGGTTATTTAATATATCAGGATGTTTGCTACACACCTGAAAACAGGCCAATATCGCTCAGGTTTAGATTTGCTCTTTTCGATACCGATGATTATGATTCAAGAATTTACGCTTATGAAAACGATGTTTTATACGCATTTTCAATTCCTGCATTTTATTCAAAAGGAAGCAGGTATTA
>CAZBSL010000170.1:0-2739 GCA_964494265.1 uncultured Bacteroidales bacterium | reverse complement strand
AAAAAATATTAGTTATGAGAATTATTTTCACTCTATTGTTTATCACAACCTTGTCTCTATCTTCTTTAAGTCAGACAACAACATCCGTTTATGGTGGGATGAACTTATCAACCTGGACCGGTAATGCCGATAAATTTGTTAAACACCTGGTAGATAATACAATTGATTTAGAATGGCTTTCTAAATATGAATTTGAGAAAGAATTCAAGGTTGGATTCACGATAGGATGTAATATAGAATTCTTGATTTCTAAGAATACATATTTTCAGACTGGAATATCTTATTCTCAGAAAGGAACAGGGTTTACAGGTTTTAGAAAAAACCTGAATATCTCGGTTGAAAGAAAAATGAAAATGACAACAAATTATATAGAACTACCTTTGATTTATAAGCATAATATACCCTCTGGAAAAGAAACATTCTATTTTTTTGGTGGCCCGACAATAGGATATTTAATACATTCAAAAATCAATTTTAAATTAGATTTTGATATTGATACTTATTTCAGGGAAATGGATCTGGAAAATTGCAGTCCCTTTCAGTTTAATTTAAATTTAGGAGCAGGGATTGATTTTTGTAATAAATTCAAAGTGGAAATAAAGTACGAGGCGGGGCTATCTCCTGTTTTCGATGATAATGTTAACAAGCAATATAATCTAAAAAATAGTCTTTTTTCCATTTGTTTTGCATACCACAATTAATTTTTTTATATCTTTACCTAATTAATTTTTACATCTAATAAAAAAATCATGAAAGTTATTTTTACTTTACTATTTATTACATCTTTGTCTCTGTTTTCATCAGGCCAGACAAAAACAACTGCTTTTTATTGCGGTTTAAATATCTCAAAATGGACAGGTGATGCCAACAGATCTGCAAAAGATTTGGGATACATAATGAACCTTGAGGAAGACTTTTCAGAATTCCAATTCACTAATGAATCAAGACTCGGATTTACAATAGGTTTCAATATGGAATTCCCTATTTCGGGTAATGTAAGTTTTCAACCCGGAGTGTTTTATTCCCAGAAAGGAACTGTGTTTAATGGTGGTGGAAAAATAGAAAATATTTCTATTGAAGAAAAATTAACAATGATAACCGATTATATTGATATACCCCTTTTATTCAAATTAAATCTTAGTGGCGGAAAAAACAATCTCTACCTTCTTGGCGGGCCAGCCTTTGGGTATTTAATTAATTCAAAAATTAAGATTACGGCTAAAGCCTCAGGGAAATCCAACACAGAAACTGAAGAATTGGAAGATTGCAAGTATATTAATATTGCTATAGCTTTTGGTGCAGGAGTCGAATTCAACAATCGTATAAGGACGGAGATAAAATACGATGCAGGGCTATCATCAATTTTTGATAATGAAAATGACGATGCTTATACTATGAAAAACGGTGTAATATCTATTTGTTTGGCTTATGTGATAAATTAATTAAAAAATATTAAAAACCTTTGTTTTTTATTAGAATTAAACTTGTATATTTGCACTCTTTTTTAGAAAACTTAAAAATTAATTGAAAATGAGCAAGCAAGTACTTCTACAATATATTGAAGATCAGGTTGAAATGCAAAAACTTCCTGAGTTTAAAGCCGGTGACACCATCACAGTGACTTATAAAATAAAAGAAGGTGGAAAAGAACGTTTACAAAACTTTCAGGGCGTGGTTTTACAAAGGGTTGGTAGCGGCCCGACTGAAACATTTACAGTAAGAAAAATTTCCGGGAATACCGGGGTTGAACGAATTTTTCCTGTATCCTCACCTTTTATTGATAAAATTGTAGTTAATAAAAGAGGGGTTGTCAGAAGGGCTCGTATTTTTTATCTACGCAATCTAAGAGGTAAAAAAGCAAGAATTAAAGAAAAAAGAATTATTAGTAAATAATTACAAAGCTCCATATTTTGGGGCTTTTTTTTTGTCTAAAGAAATGTACTTTTGAAAAAAAGAAAAATTCAATTTATATTGAAATGAAACAGTTCAGGTACTTTTTAAAATTTGCTTTTAAAGGAACTAATTATCACGGTTGGCAATTGCAAAAAAATTCAGTTTCCGTGCAGGAAGTAATTAATGAGGGTTTATCTCAAATCCTTAGAGAAAATATTAATGTTTGTGGAGCAGGCCGAACCGACACCGGAGTTCATGCTAAAGAATTTTTTGCTCATTTTGATACCTCAAATTCTTTTTCTGTTATTGAAAGAAAAAACCTTGTCTTCAGATTAAACAAATATTATCCCGACGATATTGCAATCGAAGATTTAATTCCCGTTGAACCAACAGCCCATGCCCGTTTCGATGCTATTTCAAGAACATATAAATACTTTATTACAAGAAAAAAAGATCCTTTTGGTAAAGAATTTATGTTTTTTTTATTTGGCGATATTGATTTTAATTTAATGAATGAAGGAGCAAAACTTTTGTTTGATTATTCTGATTTTACGTCATTTTCAAAAGCTGACACACAGGTAAAAACTAATAATTGCAAAATAATGTCGGCAGAATGGACTGAGGAAAATGACATAATGGTTTTTACAATTAAAGCTGATAGGTTTTTAAGAAACATGGTAAGAGCAATAGTAGGGACACTTTTAGATATTGGTCGAAAAAAAGTTTCATTAGAAGATTTTAATAATATTATTAAAAGCAGAAATCGCTCGGAAGCAGGATATTCAGTACCCGGGCACGGATTGTTTCTTTACAAAATTGACTATCCGGAAAAGATTTTCTTAATAA
>CAZBSL010000169.1:2661-6529 GCA_964494265.1 uncultured Bacteroidales bacterium | reverse complement strand
GCATCAGTTAATGACTTTTGCTTTAGGGATTTAATTAATGGAAGACATTTCTTAAAATATGATGGGGTTTCCGAATGCTGAATTACTTCAAATTTCTGAATTATATTTCGATTGTTAATGATTACTAAGCCAACTAAAGAACCTCCATATCCCTGTGTATTTGTAATGATATAATGTGATGAATCTGACAAAAATGTTCTTTTATCAATTTGAATAAGTTCCTTGTTCCCTGAAATTTTACGAATTAGGTTCTTAGTCTGTTGTTTTTGATAAAAAACTCCAAATATATAAGCCCCGATAATGATCAGATAAATAATGACATGTGTAATATTTCTTCTTCTCATTCAAAAAGTAATTAAATTGCCATTTAATGGGGTAGTGCAAACATCATAATATCCGAAATACATTATGCGCCGGTTTATTTTTAAGATTTGATTATTATTTTCTTAAATATCCATCTAAATATTATAAAACCGGATATTAAAAGAGGGATAAGAAAAAATCCAAAGAAACGTAATCCGGCTTGTAATTCATCTTCGCCAATTAGTGTAAATGATGCACATATAGTTAGTAAAAGTATCACCCACCAGCCAATTAAGCATAACCATTTTATCTTTGTCAGTTTGACATTTAACTCCCGAAACCACCAACGAAGAAAGAGTATAAAAATGAGATTTAACATACCCATTATTAACCAGAAAATAGCAGGAAGAAAAGTTGAAGTAGTTATGTTTTCCATTTTTGTATGATTTAGTATTTTCTAATCCATTTATTTAGTAATTGATATGCATTACCAATCCTTTTCCACATTACACCATTCTTCAGTTAAAAGCCAGTCGGGAGCATTTTGGTAAGTTAAATTATCTCCATCAGGATGCGGAAGATACTGTTCAGCATCAGGATAGTCAAAGAAATTTTTCTGCATCCCCAACATTAAGGATGAGAATAATCCGGTTTTATCTCTTGGGTCAACTTCGCGGGCTATGGTATGTATCCAGTTGTTTTTTCTGGAGTAAGGACAAACAGCCAAGCAAATACGACATCCACGCGGATGACTGGTTGCAACCGTATTCCACATTCGGAAACATTTGTCCTGATCAATATGCCAGCGACGATATCCTCTGACTATTTGTTGTGGAGTATCGCTTTTCTCAATAGCTCCACTGGGACAACTATCGGCACAAATTTTACATTTTTCACAAAACTCTTTTATTCCTATTTTAATAGGCTTGTCGGATTGCAAAGGGATATCGGTTGTTACTGCAGCGAGACGAGCATTTGCACCTAACTCCGGAGTAATTAAAATTGAATTTCTGCCAAGCTCACCCAATCCGGCATCAATAGCAAGTGGTGGCATTATCAATTCGTAGGAAGTCGGTGGGACATGTGCCCTTGAAGAGTACCCAATATTACGAATAAAAGCTTGCAATTTACCGCCAATTATTCTTAAGCGTGAGTATGCATCGTATGAAGTACCGTAGGTTGGATTGGCGTACATAGAATCCCATTCATGAGGAACAGCAAACACAATAGCATATTTCCAATGATCCGGAACCTCGAATTGTGTCTTTCCAACTCCTCTAATATATCCCTGATACACCCAATCAGGATTAACTTTAGTTATACCAACCAGGGTTGCTCCAAACGAGTGAGTTATTTTTTTCAACAATTCACTTGCATGCTTATCTGATTTGAACTTCAATTTATTAGGATTAATATGTTTGAAATCCCATGTATCAGGTGGTTCATCAGGCGACGCAGGAAATGATGACTTGCCATGAATAATAGTAGAATGAGCCGACGACCAGGCATCAGCAAGAGCATATCTTTCGCGATATTTTTCCCAGTTTTTGCGTTGCTCTTTTGACATTTTCATCATCAGTTTAAATTCATCCAAACTACCAGGATGCTCTTGATAATACTTCTTAAGAGGTTCCGGGAGATTTTTAACACCTTGCTCATAAGTCCATCGTTTCTCGGGATCTTTAGCTTTCATAAGACGGAAAAGCTCCCCGTTTCGTTTAAACAGGTTTTCGATATAATTAATACGTCGGGAATCACCTACCTTCTCATGAACAGATACGTTAGTATAAAAAGGTTTGCGGTTAAAGAATTGGTCCTTCCCAAGGTTGTTTTTACCCCAACCGGTATAGCTTGTAGGAGACTTGCCTGCAAGGAAACCGGCTCCTGCAAAACCAAAAAGACTTAAAGTCCCGCTAAGCAAACCACCAAACTTTAAAAAATCTCGTCTATCAAGTTTCATAAGTTATTAATTTCTATTCTATACTAAAACTTGACAAAAGTAAAAAAAAAACTAAGATATGACTTAGGTTTTGTAAATATTGGCTAAATGGTATTTTGATTTGCATTTTTTTTACATTTATACTTAACTTGCAAGTTTTTATTTACCAATAATTGAAACAGAATCTTTATGAAAACAAAAACACTTTTTCTTGTCTTATTTTTGTTTTTAGGCACATTATCATTTTCTCAAATCACAATTGATAGAAACGATATGCCTAACGAAAATGACACTATTCGTTTAAGCACAACAATAACTGTAAACGGTATTGATTATACGCTTACCGGCGAGGATTACACATGGGATTTTTCATCTCTCAGCTCAATAAATCAAAGAGTTGACACATTTTGCAGTGTCCTTTCTACACCTATTGTCTATCAGATTGTTTTCCCGTATTATTTTGTTGCAACGATTGCATCTCCTAAAGGTAATTTTGATTTGATTCCAAATTTACAGTTTAGCAATTATTATCAATATTACAAGGAAAGCAATTCAGCATTTAAAGATGTTGGTTTTGGGATTACCTTCAACGGAATCCCGATTCCAATTAAATACGATCAAGCTGATGTTTTATTTAATTTCCCTATGCAATATGGAAATTCAAATACGTCAAATTCAGGATTTGAAATTAATATTCCTTCGTTAATTTATCTCGGTATCGAAAAACAAAGGACAAATACTGTTGATGGTTGGGGTACTTTAATAACTCCCTTCGGCTCGTTTGAAACATTGAGACTAAAATCAGAGATTGTTGAGCACGATAGTATTTATATTGACTCACTTGGAATTGGTTTTCCTATTAATCGTAGCTATACTGAATATAAGTGGCTTGGAAAAGAACAGGGTTTGCCTTTGTTATCAATTACTCAAGAAGGCTTGTTAACAACAGTTGAATATTTAGACTCAATTAATTCGGGAAACCCGGGAGAAATAACACAAACAATTTCATTAGATCAAGGCTATCAATTTATTTCCACAAGGCTTGAAGTGGAAGACAACGATATGCTTAATTTATTAGCAAACAACCTGAATGAAAATCTTGATTTTGTCAGAAATTCGGCAGGAGAAACTTTAAGAAAGATAGGCCCGAATTGGGTCAACGGAATTGGTGATTGGATTACAACTGAAGGCTATTTATTTAAAATGCATAATCAGGATGTTTTGGAAATTATAGGAACCGAAATTTTAGCCCAAACTCCGATTTCTCTTGAAGCAGGATACCAATTTGTTAGTTATTTGCCTGCCGACACAATTGATGCAATGGAAGCTTTTGCTTCAGTATTAAATGAAAATCTTGAGTTTATAAGAAATTCGCAGGGCAGCTCACTCCGAAAAATAGGCCCAAACTGGGTAAACGGACTCGGCGACTGTTTTCCGGGTGAGGCATATCTAATAAAAATGACAAGCGATGCGGTTTTAATTTATCCCTAAGGTTATCTTTGAGAAATTTGTTATCTGTGATTTTTTGAAAGGCGACAACTTTAAGTCATCGCCTTAATTGAAAAGAGTTGGTTTATAAATTATTGGCTATAACAAAACCAAAAAATATTGTTCTCGCTTGTTTAG
>CAZBSL010000169.1:0-2561 GCA_964494265.1 uncultured Bacteroidales bacterium | reverse complement strand
AATTTCTTTGTAGGATTCCAGTTTGCAATGAAATAACCATAAGTTGTTGGTGTGCGAAGAATATGTTTTGAAACATTTTCGGTTTCTTCACCCCATTCCTGATCTTCGTTATATTTAGCCGATTGTACGGTCAAACCTAATTGAACATCAAGCATTTTAATCGGGAAAATTTTGAATTCAAGATTTACTCCCGAAACTAAAGCATAAGAACTTGCATTAACTCTCGTTATTGTCATAATTTTTGTTGTATCATCAAAATCATATTCCGGGGCAAAAGCATTATCAAGTTTAGTATAAAATCCTTCGATAATTATTTCGGCAGGAAGTTTCCCTATTTTGAAACTATAATCGAAACCGGCAGCGATATTATTGGAAGTTTCCGGCTTTAGGTGCGGGTCATTAATGTGGATAATTTTTCTGGCCCCCGAAGATTCGATATGTAAATCTTCATCGAAAATTTGGGGAACACGAAATCCTCTTGCATAACTTGTTCTAAATTGAAGGTTTTCTTTTAAGTTAAATAATAAGTTAACCCGCGGGCTGATGTTATCGTAAATATTTTTTTCATCATGTTCTTTTGCTTTGTTTTTTATGGTTGAATAATCGTAACGAAATCCTATTAAAGCTTTCATCCAATCGAAATCCCATTCATTTTGAGCAAACAAACCAACTGTGTTAACAAACTGATCGGTAATAACGCTACTTGGAATATATTTTGAATCTTCAGCCTCATAATACCCTAGTTTTTCATCCTTTAGTTGATCATGAATATTTTCTGCACCAAGAATTAAAGTTGAAGGAACAAAAAGAATTTTTTCAAATATTTTAGAACATTGAGAACCAACAACCCAAGTGAAACCTTTTGTTTTACCATAAGCCGAAGGATCACGTTCTGCTCCGTAATAGCTGTCGCGAGTAACTTTTTGTGCAGAAACATAAGCTGTAAATTTATTTTTTTGGTTTTTTGTAAATGCATCATAAGTCAAACCGCTATTTAAAATCAAATGTCTAACCATTTCTGTAATATCGCTTTGATCAGGCTTGCGATCAAATTGATTTCCACCTCGACGATAATCATTGATAAGGTTAAAATCAAAAGTAATTTTATCATAATCGCCGGGACGAAAATATGATTTTAAACCAAATACACTACTTTTCAGTTTTGTAATTTCCGAAAAATCATCTTTTTTATCAGGCCTACCATCATCATTTGAATCCCATAAATCATCTGGATTGGCATTATATGGTTCTCTGTATCGGAACATTCCATAAGTAAATATTCCCGACCTATAATCATCGGAGACAACAGTAGTGCTAAAATTTATGCTTGCATCTGCTTTTTCAAAATCAATTAATCCAAGATTATTTCCAACTTGATAGGAATTATTCAAAGGTTCTTTTGTAATAATATTTACGGTTCCGGCAATCGCGTTGGCTCCGTAAAGAGCCGAGCCCCCTCCCCTCACAACTTCAACTCGGTCAATCATATTTGCCGGCAACATTTCCAATCCGTAAACTCCTGCAAGTGAACTAAAAATCGGACGGCTGTCGATAAGTATCTGCGAATAGGCTCCATCCAATCCATTCATTCTTAATTGCGAGAAACCACAATTTTGGCAATCATCTTCCATACGCAAACCCGGAGTGAAATTTAATCCTTCGGAAAGTGTTGGCGATTCGGTCGCTATAAATATTTTGGGGGAAATCCTGTTTACCACAACAGGGGCTTCTTTTCTGGTTTGAGCATATCTTGAAGCTGTTACAACAACTTCTTCTGTCATGATTACATCGGGAGTGAGATTGAAATTAACTTCTAAAGTTTTATCTTTCTCAATTGTTACTTCTTTTTCCTGAGCTTTATATCCAATTGCCTGAGCACGTAAAGTAAAAGTTCCGACAGGAAGATTTGTTAATTGATAATGGCCGGTGAAATCAGTTGAAGTTCCTATACTTGTGCCTTTTAGCAATACTGTTGCATAGGGGATGTGATCACCATTGTTCTTAACATGGCCAATAATTAGGGCATCTGTTCTTTCTTTTTGCGCAAACGTAATGTTAGCTGATAATAAAAATATAATTGCTATTATTGAGAATATTATTCTTTTATTCATTCTTTTCTATTTTTTAATTTATATATTTCTTTAAACACTTAATTCGATTAAGAATTATGCTTTTGTTATTATAACTCATGCTCTGTTTTGAATTAAATTTGAGAATTATTGTCATTCATAAAAAACAAAACCCTAAAGAGAATTTGTTCATGAATGACCTCATGTTTAAACAAATAGAAGAGGGGGTGCCTTGTTTTTTAAAGAATAGAAATAATTATTCTGAACATAAATTGTTTTCTTTTTTACTTCTATCCTCTTAGTATTTAATAGAAATATTTTAGAAATAAGGATAAAAACAAGGCTGAGTATTATACTTGCCGAAAACAAGTCTAAAAATATAATTTGATTTTTAGTGTGATTATGATTTGAATTAAAAGGAGCAGCATTATTAGAGTTTGAACTTGTGTAGGGATGCGAATGGCAAATTATTTCGCCGGAAGGAAGATAATG
>CAZBSL010000168.1:1649-6551 GCA_964494265.1 uncultured Bacteroidales bacterium | reverse complement strand
AAACCACATCTTAGTTTTTGGCAAATATGGAATATGAGCTTTGGCTTTTTGGGGATTCAGTTTGGTTTTGCCTTACAAAACGCTAATGTTAGCCGGATATTTGAAACACTTGGTGCTAAAGTTGATGAAATACCTCTTTTATGGATAGCAGCCCCTGTAACGGGTTTAATTATTCAGCCAATAATCGGGCATATGAGCGATAATACCTGGGGAAAATTGGGGCGGCGGCGTCCTTTTTTTTTAGTTGGGGCAATATTAGCTTCATTAGCATTAATCATTATGCCAAATTCTCCTTTTCTATGGGTAGCTGCCGGGATGTTATGGATAATGGACGCTTCAATTAATATTTCCATGGAACCTTTCCGTGCGTTTGTAGGTGATATGTTACCTTCCGAACAAAGAACCAAAGGTTTCGCAATGCAAAGTTTTTTTATTGGAACCGGTGCAGTTGTTGCATCAGCGCTTCCTTATATTATGACAAACTGGCTGGGAATTGCAAATATCGCTCCAGATGGCGAAATTCCACCATCAGTCAGGTTTTCTTTTTATATTGGAGCGGCGATATTCATTTTAGCTGTGCTTTGGACTGTTATCAAATCGAAGGAATATTCTCCTGAACAACTTGAAGAATTCAATGCAACGGAGAATCAGGAAAAAAAAGAGAATAAATCCAATTATACTGAAGAACCTCTTCCATACGCAAGATTTCTTAAAAGTAGTTTTTTCTGGATTATCGGTGGTTTGATTTTAAGTTATTTAATTTATTATTATAAACTGGAAGGAGAGTTATACATTCTGACAATGGGGTGTTTTGCTTTTGGAATAATTCAACTAATTACAGCTTTATTTACTAAAAGCGGAAAAACGAAAAACGGTTTGGTTGTAGTAATAAACGATCTGTTTAAAATGCCGAAAACAATGGCTCAATTGGCAATTGTTCAGTTCTTTTCATGGTTTGCCCTTTTTGCAATGTGGATCTACACTACCTCGGCTGTAACTTCGCATATTTATGGAACAAGTGATACAGCTTCTGTCCTGTATAATGACGGTGCAGATTGGGTAGGAATACTATTTGCAGCCTATAACGGTTTTGCTGCAATAGTTGCATTTTTATTGCCTGTTTTAGCGAAAGCAACCAACAGAAAAATCACTCACATGATTTCTTTAATTGCCGGAGGTTTTGGCTTGATCTCAATTTATTACTTTAAAGATCCGAATCTTCTAATAATTTCGATGTTTGGAGTAGGTTTGGCCTGGGCAAGTATTTTATCAATGCCTTATGCCATTTTAACCGGTTCACTACCGATCCATAAATTAGGAACTTATATGGGTATTTTTAATTTTTTCATTGTGATTCCTCAAATTCTGGCGGCAAGCCTTCTTGGTTTCTTTACAAAGCATTTGTTTAACGATCAGGCAATTTATGCATTGGTACTTGGTGGTATTTCAATGTTTATTGGCGCCTTTATGGTATTATTTGTTAAGGATGTTGATGCTCTCAAATAAGGGCGAATGGCTAAAGTGAAAAGTAAAAAGTAAAAAGTGGTGTGTACAAAATCATTCTGAAATCAGAAAATATTGTTAAGTCATTAGGGAGATTTGTCGAACACCCAAACCATTATTCTATTATACCCTTATATCCCAACTTACTCCTGGTTCAATATTAATTTATGAACCTCCGAAAAATCTCCTATCTGAATTACACAAAAATAAATTCCGGATTTAACTTCTGAATTATTATTACTCATTGCATCCCATTTGAAAGAATGAGCACCATGAAATAATTTGGAATCTGTTATAGTTTTAACTTCTTCTCCAAGTAAATTGAAAATTCTAATTGAAACCTGATTTGTTTTAGCTAAATTAAAATCAATGTTAAAATCATTATTTGAAGGATTTGGATAAATATTGCCGATAAGATTCAAATCAGGTTTGTAATATTCATCATCAATACCTGTTCCTATATCAGGAGTTGAAAGTTTTTTGTCGGTATAAATCCTGTATTCACCTGGTTGAAGTTGAACAGATTGGGTTATGGCCGAAACGTCTAAGGAATCTCCTGAAAAATAATCATACCATTTCCCGGTATGATAGAAATCAGGTAAAATAGTTCCTTCGTTTACATTGAAATTTCCAATAACTATTACACTCATCTCCGAATTATAGATTCTTATTTTCTTTAATTCACCGCTTACCGCTAAATTAAAATTAGTGCTTTCGAAGGCATCATTATTTATTCTGAGATCAATCAGGCTTGAGAAAACATCGTAAAGATATTTTCTTCTATAGTCATCATAATAATCCCAACGATCGGGTTTTTCTCCTAAGCGTCCATTATAATTAATTGAATAATCATAGCCCATTTCTTCAAATTGCCATATCATTTTGGGACCGGGAATAGTAAAGAAAAAACAAGCATTAAGTTCAATACGTTTTAAGGCAGTAGTAGTATCTTTTATGGAATAACTCCCTGATTCGTTCCCCCATGAATAAAGTTTGTAAGGAATTCTTTCCTCATCGTGGCTTTCCATATATCCGACAACATTTGGATTATTCCAATTTCTTTCTTTATAAGATATCCATGAAAAATCGGATTTATTATTAGAAAACCACCCACATGCTGAGTTGTAGTAATTATATGTAATATTTCCCCAAAGTAGGATATTATAATTCGCAAGTACTTTTTCTTCAGAATTATCAGCAAGATGTTCAAAAATCACATAAGCCTTGGGATTAACTTCCCAAATTTTATCAGACATTCGTTTAAGTAATGCAATTCTATCAGCATCATAAGATCCACCCCATGGATCTTCTGAACCTTTAATATTATTTCCAAATCCTTTAGTAAAATCAAACCTGAAGCCATCAATTTTATACTCACTCATCCAATAATGATTTATACTATCCACGAGGGCTTGAGTAGCCTCACTTTCATGGTTAAAATCGTTTCCCCACTGGGCATCGGGATTTGTAAAATTATGATTTACATTATACCAGGGATTTTCTGCTGTCGGTTTATTTCCATCAAAATACATTTGAACAAAGGGGGACTGGTCATAAGAATGATTTAAAACCAAGTCAATAACAACAGCTATTCCACGGCTATGGCATTCATCAACAAATTTCTTTAAATCATTTTTTGGCCCATAATATTTATCCGGTGCAAAATAAAATGACGGATTATATCCCCAGCTTAGATTTCCTTCAAATTCATTTATAGGCATTAATTCGATTACATTTACGCCTAAACGATCTAAGTATCCGAGAGTATCAATAAGCGACTGAAAAGAATGCTTGGATGTAAAGTCTCTAATCAGTGTTTCATAAATTACAAGATCAGTATTTTTTGCCGGAACAAAGTTCGTTGTTTCCCATTGAAATTCTTCCTGATTTGTCTGCAAAACAGCCGCTATCCCCTCGGTTTTACCTATAGGATATTCGATAAGATCAGGGTAAGTAATATTGGAAATATATTTATCGTTCCACGGATCACTGATTTTATCAGTATATGGATCTGCAATTTTTATCTCACCATCAATAAAATACTGAAAAATATATTCTTTACCGGGAATAAGGTCTGTTATTTCAAGCCAAAACCTATCATTTTCCGGTGTCATTTTCATATAATATACCGAATCTATTTGCCAATCATTAAAATCTCCGATTACATAAATAAATTCTTTATAAGGAGCATAAATAGAAAGAATAACTGTTGATTCATCAATATAATTAATTCCATCGCGAATACCTTCAGGCAGAGTTTCGATGGTAACCGGCCTTCTAACATGAATATAAAAAGAATCGGCTACTGATTCAGTTGCATTTGATGCTATGGCTTTAACAAAATATTTACCATATTCGTCAGCAATCAGAGAATCTGTAAAAGTCGTTCCTTCAACTTCTTTAACTAATTCATTATCCACATAAAGAGAAATTGATGTAGCTTCATTTGCATAGATTTCTAGAGGAAGTGTATCATTAATTGCCAGAATAACATTATATTGTTCGGGTTGAATAATATTAATATTTAAACCTGATTCATAAACATCGACAAAAATATCACCACCGGTATCTGTTTTTCCTTCGAGATAACTACCTCCGACAGCAACATCACTTCGAAAAACTAATGCTATTTGTAAAATTTGTTCGCTAACTGGAACACCATAATATTCGCGAATACTTGGTGAAATATTTAATTGATAAAGATCTTGCCCAATTCTTTCTAGTTTGGTTTCATCGGTGTTTTCTCCCCAGTCGGTTTTTACGTATTTCCAATCCGAACCCGATGAACTATTATTTGTAATAACTCCAGTATGAGTATAAACATCTCCATCATAACCTGCTAATCCTCCACTACCGAGAGCTGCATTGAATGTGATAACAACAGGAAGGTTTGTAAGTGGAACCCCTGGATCGGTAGTTACTAATTGCCCAAAAGAGATATTAAATATTGCCAGAAGACTTAGAATTATTAATGACTTTTTCATTTCTTAAATAATTTAATTAATTATATATAATCGCAAACAACTTAATTAAACAAGATTGATACCATTTATGTAAAATAAAAAAGACCCGACAAAATGTCGGGTCTTTAAATTTATTTTAAATTTATTATTTTTTAATGATTTTTACAGTTCTTGTGTTGTCATTATTCTGAATAGCAACAAAATAAATTCCTTGATGAATTTCGGAAGTATTAATATTAACATTATTGGAACCATTATTATTAACTGTAATAATTTTTTGTCCTACAATATTATATATACTAATTTGCGATATTTCACTAACATTTTCAAGGTACAGAATATCATTTACGGGATTTGGGAAAATCTTGATATTCGCCAATTCATTATCGTCAATTCCGCTGGCACCCACTTTGTAGGCAGAAATTGCTGTTTGAGG
>CAZBSL010000168.1:0-1549 GCA_964494265.1 uncultured Bacteroidales bacterium | reverse complement strand
GTATCAATTACATTGTAGGTGCATTCGTAAAAGTTTTGAACACCTCCTAAAGTATCTTGAATTTCAATTTTTCTGTTTGGTCCGCCTGATGGGAATTCCGCAGTATCCCAATTGCCATTTATTCGAAATTTAAAACTTTGTTCCATGCCAATTTTTTCTCTGCTTACAAATATTTCAATAGTATAAATATTTTCTCCATTATTGAAGCAAACATCATAACCACCCCAACCATTAAAATCTCCTGCAACATCAAGATAATCAGTATCAGGATTAAATTGTTCAGCAGTAATTTCATCATTCATATTACATTCTAATGTTATAGGAACAGTTGAAGTATTGTAATTGTTATAAAAGTAAGTAATTGTTTTAGATTCATGAGGTCCAAGAAGGTTTCTGTTTGGTCCACCGCCGGGAAATTCAGATGTGTCCCAGTTTGCATTGACTCTAAACTTAAAACTATAGATAACACCCGCTTCAAGGTTTAAATCAACAGAGTAGGTTGTATCTCCAAGGTCAGTTAAAGGGCCTGAACCCGGATCGCCCCAACCGTTAAATGAACCTGCAACATCAACAAAGTCATTTGCCGGATCAAAATTACCAAGTTCCACCTGATAACGCATATCAACTATCAACGTAGTAACAGACGGAGGAATAATAGGGTCATCGTTCCACCAAACATTAACGGTAACAGTTCCGCCAATTGCCGTAAAATCTCTTTGAATATCTTCATAGGTGGCATCATTAATTCGGAATTTGTAAGTGTATCCCTGATCAACAATAAGGTCTTCCTCAACTGTTGCATTATAGATTCCATCTGCGTCAAGGTCCAATAATTCTGTAACACTTAATCCATCGATATCAACATATAAAATGTCGTTAATAGGATCAAAATGCTCTTCATTGATCATTTTTGTCATATTACAGTTGACAACAAAAACAGGATCTCCTGATACAAAGCTCAATGGGATATTGAAATCACCACATCCGCCTTCGGCAAAATCTTTTCCTTCCGCATCCCATGAGCCATTATTAAATACTGCAGTAATTTTTGTAATTACGGTTCCTTCAGGAAAACCGTAAAAATCGTAAGGAGTGTAAGTAATTGAATAAGTATCATCTCCGTTTGCGGTTAAAATTGGAGCCTGGCCATTAGCGCCTATAGCATCAAAATCAACTCCATAATTACCCCAACCGTCAGGTTGGCCTAGTTCAAATGCAGCAGAGTGCATATTAATTTCCTGGAGGCCTAACAAATCTTGCTTACCGTCAGGTGTACATGCTAATGTAGCATTAAAAGTTAACGTAATCTCATCATAAGCTGTAGCATTTTCAGGTGAAATAGAAATAGCTGCAGGCATTTGAGCATAAATACTTGCTGTGAATAAAAATACAGCAATTAAAGATAAAATTTTTCTTAAAGTAGAGTTTTTCATAAGCATTTAAATTTAAATTATTAATAAATTCTGTTTCTAATTTTTAGTTTTATAATTAAAAAAAAGTAAAATTCGTAATTTTTTTATACAACTGCAAGAAAATTAGACTTTTTTTT
>CAZBSL010000167.1:0-6639 GCA_964494265.1 uncultured Bacteroidales bacterium | reverse complement strand
CTTTTATTTTTTTCTTAAAATCAGCGGCATAGCGCTTGGCATTTAAGCCATCCTGCCAAATCTCTATCTTATATTCTCCTTCACCAAGGAATGAAAGATCAATTTCCAAATCTCTTGGATCCCAATTGGTCATGGCTCCTAAAAACCACTTATCATCATGCTTTCGGGCAAGTGCAATGTGGTTCCCGATTTTCGCAGATAATACAATTGTCGTGTCCCAAACTGTCGGTACTTCAGATAAAAACTCCATACATTCCGGTTCTTTCAAATAATTGCTTGGATTATCGCATAACATTTGTAACGGACTTTCATAAACAACATACATAGCAAGTTGGTGGCAACGTGTTCCCATACTCATAGGTTGTGTAAAAATTTTCTTGAAATTCTTTTCATTAGCATTTACCATCGCTCCTGGTGTATAATCCATAGGCCCGGCAACCATTCTGATAAACGGTAGTGTAACATTGTGACAAGGAGTATTTTTGTCTGTCCATTTCGATTGCTCCAAACCACGCAATCCTTCACGTGTGATCACATTCGGATAGGTTCTTCTTAATCCGGCAGGTTTATATGCTCCATGAAAATCAATTAGCATTTTCCGTTTTGCAGCTTCCTCGGCGACTCGCCAATAATAATTTACCATCCATTGATCGTCGCGTTGCATGAAGTCAACTTTTAGTCCCTTAACATTCCATTTTTCAAACTGATCAAAAGCATCTGTCCACTGGTCTTCCAAGGTTTTCCAGATTACCCATAAAATCACACCAACATTTTTTTCTTCTGCATAAGCAAGAATTTCATCCATATCAATTTCCGGTACAGTCTCTAACAAGTTTCCAAGTGGATACCAGCCCTCATCCAAGATAATGTATTCAATTCCATATTTTGAAGCAAAGTCAATGTAATATTTATAGGTTTCAGTATTTACACCGGCTTCAAAATCCACACCGTAAATATTCCATGCATTCCACCAATCCCAGGCCACTTTACCGGGTTTAATCCATGAAGTATCTTCAATTTTGTTTGGCTCGGCGAGAAGGTAACTCATTTGGTTTGTAATTAAATCACCATCATCTTTAGCAATAGCAAGAAAACGCCATGGAAATGTACGGCTTCCATTTGTAACGCAAAGATAATCAGCATATTCCGAAACTTTTACATCTCTATCGCTTGTTTTATTTTCTTTAAGTGCCATTCCGGGGAAAATTCCGGTTAAACCGGCTGAAGCTGTTCCCCGCAGCCACATCCCCGGATAATCCTGCAAATCCGATTCGCTTATTAAAACCTTTATTCCCTGTTTTGTTTCGACCAAAGCAGGGAGACTACAAAACCGATCTTTCGAAATAGAATCAATTTTTTCATATGAATAATATCTTTCGTTATGTGAAAAAAATGAATATTCTTCAGGAAACCAAATCGCACTCCCTTTTGGGAAATTCAAGCTAACTTCTTCACTATTAATTTTAATATCCTTTTTAAACTTAGTTGCAAATCGCCATGCAATTCCTTCATTATATGCTCTGAAAATTATAGAATAATTTCCTTTACAAATCAATTCTATTTCATTGTATTGTTCATGAATTGAAGCGAACTTTTCAGCAACTACAGGAATAATTTTTTTGCTAACCGATTCTGCATTTTTTTTTCTGACTTCAACTGATTGTCCGAGTATTTTATTCTCATTTATATTCATTGATATTCGTGAAAATTCAACAATTACTTCCGAATCATACAAAACCTCAAACTCAACAAAATCCCCAAGCCTGATATTTGTTTGAATTTTTTCATTTGGTGAGTTTAATTTAATAATGCTTTGAGAATTAAGATTGGGTGTGATAAAAATTAACAGAAAGGCGAGAATGGATAATCGGTTCATGATTTTTGATATTTGATATAAATTTGTAAAAATATAAAAACTAATCCTAAATTAAATTTATTTTGTTATTACCTCAAATAAACCATGATGTTTTATAACTTTGAAAAATATTTTAATAAACTAATGTTTTCATAAATGATTACAAAAGAATTAATTAATCCTCGAAGTATCGTTGTTGTCGGGGGTTCTAATGATATATTTAAACCGGGCGGAAAGGTATTAAAAAACCTTATTGATGGTAATTTTAAAGGTGAACTTTATGTTACCAATCCCAAAGAAGATTTAGTACAGGGAATAAAATGTTATAGGTCGCCGGCGGAACTTCCTTATATTGATCTGGCTATTATTGCCATTGCTGCGAAATATATACCGGCCACAGTAGAACTCCTTGCTCAATTTAAAAACACAAAAGCTTTTATAATTTTATCTGCCGGTTTTAGTGAAATGAGCGATTTTGAAGAAGGTAAAATATTGGAAAATGAAATCGTTGATTCGATTAATAATGTGAACGGTTCTTTGATAGGTCCAAATTGTATTGGTGTTCTCACTCCAAATTATCAGGGAGTTTTTACACTTCCTATCCCAAAATTAGACCCAAAGGGATGCGACTTCATTTCAGGTTCGGGAGCTACAGCTTGCTTTATTATGGAAGCCGGAATTCCAAACGGCTTGACTTTTTCGAGAGTTTTTTCAGTAGGAAATTCTGCCCAAATGGGCGTTGAAGAAATATTAAAATATATGGACGAAACTTTTGACCCTGAAAAAGATTCAAAAGTAAAATTGCTGTATATTGAAAACATTGACAAGCCTCAGGTTTTATTAAAACATGCTGTTTCTTTGATCAATAAAGGTTGTAAAATCACAGCAATAAAAGCGGGCGGTTCAGAAGCGGGCAGTCGGGCAGCTTCGTCTCATACAGGTGCAATTGCAACTTCCGATTTTGCTGTTGATACTTTATTTCGCAAAGCAGGAATAGTCAGATGTTATGGGCGTGAAGAATTAATTTATGTTGCTTCGGTATTTATGCACAAAGAATTAAAAGGCAAAAATATTGCCATAATTTCACATGCCGGAGGCCCTTCGGTTATGCTAACAGATAGTCTTTCAAATCAAGGTTTATCTGTTCCTCATATTGATAATCCGGCTTCAAGAGAATTATTAACCAAATTGTTTCCGGGTTCATCTGTTGCTAATCCTATTGATTTTCTCGCAACAGGCACAGCCGAGCAACTTGGAATAATAATTGATCATGTCGATAATAAATTTGATGAAATAGATGCAATGGTTGTAATTTTTGGAACATCAGGTTTGTTCTCTGTTTTTAATGTTTACGAAGTTTTAGATGAGAAAATGAAAAGCTGTAAAAAACCGATTTTTCCGGTTTTACCATCAGTTTTAACTGCCAAAAAAGAAGTACAGGAATTTCTTTCAAAAGCAAGGATTAATTTTCCGGATGAAGTAAGTTTAGGGAATTCACTAAGCAAAGTTTTTAATACAGATTCGCCTGCTGAATTAAATCCAAAACTTCCCAAAATTGACACTAAAAAGATTAGAAACATTATTGACAATACTAACTCCGGATATATTTCGCCTGTAGAAATACAAAATCTCTTAGATGCTTCCGGAATTCCGCGTGTTGCAGAAGCTGTTGTTGATAATAAAAATGACGCTTGTAAAAAAGCCGGAGCTATGGGTTTTCCTGTCGTAATGAAAGTTGTGGGGCCCTTACATAAATCTGATAAAGGTGGTGTTTTATTGGATATTAAGGATAAAAGTTCTGTTGAAACGGCTTATGATAAATTAATGAGTATTGAAAATGCAACAGGAGTTTTAATTCAACCAATGCTTTCAGGAACTGAATTATTTCTGGGTGTTAAATATGAAGAAAAATTCGGACACATGATACTTTGTGGTTTGGGTGGCATTTTTATAGAGATTCTAAAAGATGTTTCGGCATCATTTTCGCCTGTTTCAGAACAGGAGGCTACAAAAATGATTAAAAGATTGAAAGCTTACAAAATATTTAAAGGTACAAGAGGGCAGGAGACTGTAAATGAAAATAGATTCGTTGAATTAATTACAAGACTTTCTGCTTTGGTTGAGGCTGCTCCCGAAATTATTGAAATGGATTTAAATCCTTTGCTCGGCACATCCGAAAATATTATTGCGGTGGATGCGAGGATTAATGTGTTGAAAACTCAATAAATTACCAATTAATAATTTCCCCCTTAAAAACAAAACTTGCAGGACCAATAAGGTGGATATTAGAAAAAGAATTTCCATGTTTTTCAAATTTCACAGATAATTTTCCGCCCCGTGTCAAAATATTTTCAACAATTCTATTTTCTCTTAATGAAAATGCAATTGCAGAAGCAGTTACACCTGTTCCACATGAGTAAGTTTCATTTTCAACTCCTCGCTCATAAGTCCTGACAAAAAGATTTTCACCCCTGACTTCAACAAAGTTTACATTAGTTCCGTTGGGCATAAACTCTTTGCTGTATCGAATTTCTTTTCCTTGGTTGAAAACATCAAAGTTTTTGAGATCCTCCACGAAACTAACATAATGTGGTGAGCCTGTATCAATAAAATAATTATCTTCATAAACAATAATATTCTCTACATCCTGCATTTTTAGGTCAACAATGCAATCAGTTTCATTGTGCTCAATTATTTCAGCCGAGTGCTCGCCATCAATAGCCTTGAACTTTGTGATTTTTTTTATTATTCCTAAACTGTGTGCATAAGCAACAATACATCTTCCTCCGTTACCACACATTGTTCCTTCATTTCCATCTGCATTGTAATATTTCATCGAAAAATCAGAATCTTTTGAGTTTTCAATTAACATTAATCCATCGGCACCAATTCCAAACCTTCTAAGGCAAAGCTTTGCAATCCATTCTTTTGAAGGTTTTAATTTAAGGCTGCGATTATCAATAATGATAAAATCATTACCGGTTCCATGATATTTAGAGAATATAATATTCATTTCTAATTTTTTACAAAATTATATAAATTTGTGTATTTTTGATAAATAAATTAAACTAAATAGAGGGTATATAAAAACTCTTTTATTATGATAAAAATTAAATTATTACTGATTTTAATTGCATCTTGTTTATTGTTAAAACTATCGGGAAAAAACCCTATTGTTGACAGTTTGGAAAACCTATTGCAACAGCATACTAAAGACGATACACTAAGAGTCAACTTATTGAATAAGGTGGCAATTGCCGGTTTTAAATTTGACAAGGATAAAGCAATAGTTTATGCCAGTGAAGCCGTTAAAATTTCTGACTCATTGGGATTCCTTAAAGGAAAAGCAAGAAGCCTTTACATAATAGGAAACTATTATAGAGTTACTGCTGATTTTGAAGAAGCTATTGCCAATTATCAGAAATCGGCTGAAATTAATGAGCAAACAGGAAATAGGAATGCGTTAATTAACACATATAAAAAAACAGGGTACTGTTACTGTATGATTGGAAATACATCAGAGGGAATAATTTATTTTAAGAAAGTACTTCTTTTAAATGAAGAGGAAGGTAATAAACCGGGTATTGCAAAGGCGTTTAATAACTTAGGTAATGTATATCAAATGACAGGTGATATTGAATTGGCTATTGAGTACTTTAATAAGGCAATTCAAATTTGGGAAGGGATTGGTAATAAAATGGAAATAGCTGATTTATACAATAATCTTGGTCATTTATATATGAATCAGAATCAGAATTATAATGCACTTGAAGCATACTTTACCGCATTGGCAGTTTATGAGGAATTTGAGAATGAATCTAGGATCGCACTGGTACAGAATGGTATTGGTGCTGTTTATCATGGACTTAATGAATTAATAAAAGCTAAGGAGTTTTTTTTACTCTCATTAAAAACAAATGAAGCACTTAACGATAAACATGCAATTGCATACTGCCTAAGCAACCTGGCAAATATTGCAAACGAGGAATCAGATTCCGAAAATGCACTTATCTACTATAAAAAAGCTTATAAATTGTTGAGTGAATTAGGATATAAAAATGAGATGGCAAGCGTACTAAATAATCAAAATAAAGCATATAAAACGCTTGGTGATTTTAAAAATGCAATTGAGGCAAGTGAAAAGGCATTAAGCCTTTTTAAAGAAATTGAAAATAGAGAAGGAGAAGGTTCAACTTATGTGGGTTTAGCCCTTACCTATTTTGAAATGGACAAATTAGAAGAAGCGAAATATTATGCTATCCAGGGATTGGCAATATCAGATGAATATGGACAACTTACATTGCAAAAAGCTGCGCATGAAACACTATATGAAATATATGAATTGCAAAAAGATTATAAAAAATCGTTGCTACATCATAAACAATTTATGAGCATTAATGATAGCCTTTACAATGAGGATAATGTAAGAAAAATTGCCGGTTTGGAATACAAATACGAGTTCGAAAAAGAGAAGCAAACCATTGAACTGGAACAGCAAAAAAAAGACGCTATAAATGCTGAAAAGGCCAGACGTCAAAAAGTTGTCCGAAATTCTTTTATTGGTGGATTTTCTTTAATACTTCTATTGGCAATAGTAGTATTTCGTAGTTTAATACAAAAACGAAAAGCAAATAGTAAACTAATCACACAAAACACAATTATATCTAAACAAAAGGAAGAAAAAGAGGTGTTGCTAAAAGAAATTCATCACCGTGTAAAAAACAACCTCCAAATTATTTCCAGCCTGCTGAATTTACAAACTAAAAACATTAAAGATAAATCAA
>CAZBSL010000166.1:0-6667 GCA_964494265.1 uncultured Bacteroidales bacterium | reverse complement strand
ACCCATACAATTGGGCCTTTCCAGAGGCTTTTTTAATAATTTCAGTCTGATTGCAAGAAAATACAACTTACATCCGACGCATATTCCAAAAGCAGTTTCGAGATATAAGAATAACAGACAAATCAAACACAACATGCAAACAGGTTCAAAATACGATACATCATTCAGCAGGTAAAACGATAAAATAAAAATGGCTGTTGATAATGCCAGGCCTAAACTCCAGGCAAATTTCTTTTGAATAGCACCTATTGGCAATGGTGATTGCTTACGAACAAATAAATATCCAATAAATACTGTTGGCGAGAACTTTGGATTAATAAATATTCCGATTATAAAATTCAACATCAAAATACCTGCTACATAGGGTATAATTATATATTGTTGCAAAATAAAACCGTATATAAATGCTATCAGTGCTAACAAAAACATAATGCCGGCACTTGCACGCATGCGTCTCTCGTCGATGATTTTAAAATTTTTTCCTTCGATGTATTCTCCAAAACTGAATATTGTTGATTTATTTTTCATAATTAATTTGTTTTCAAATTTAATGTAATGTATTACGAATCAAAACATGGATAAAAAGGAACGAATATTCGTTGTAAATATTTTTGTTGAAATAATAGTTACTATGCTTTTCGAATTCTTTGGGTATAAGTGATTGATCTAATTAACTGTAATAATTGTTCTATGATTTATATCATCTTGCATTCTCATTTTTCCCTAAACTTATAACCGAACTAATAAAATTCCTCCTATTTCCAATAGGCAGGGTTTACAATAATATTTTAAAATCTTGCAATATTCTGCATGATTTCTGATTATATGGTCAATGAAATTTACCTGCCGCAATCTGCTGTTTCTGTGTCAAAGAATTGATGCCTTTTTTTTGATTAATATTATTTTTGAAATAAAAATAGATTTTCTTTATTTTTAAGGCATTACGTTAATTCAATTTATCTTGGCCCAATAAACCTGTCTCCATTAAAATCATTCGTATTTTAGGCTGTTAACCGGATTCATAGTAGCAGCCTTAAAGGCTTGATAAGTTGAAGCTGAAATTGAAATTGATAAAATAATTATTAGAGAAAGTAAAAATTCCACGATACCAAAACTTATTCTGTTTGCATAATTCATTAAAACCTTATCCATTATAAACCAGGCAATGGGGATGGCAATTACAAAAGCCATTATAATCCAGATCACAAAATTTTTTGTCATTCGCCAAACAATTTCACTCACTTTTGCTCCATTCACTTTTCTAATTCCAATTTCTTTAGTTTTGCTTTCGGCAACAAAAGCAGCAAGGCCAAATATACCAAGGCATGAAATGAAAATAGCCAAAATAGTAAAACAAATTAAGATTTGGCCCATTCTTTTATCTTTAAAATAAAGTTGGTCATATGCTTGGTCAAGAAAATGATATTCAAAAGGGCTAAACTTATTAACACTTTTCCATTGTTTTTCGATGGCATTTATTGCTTCTTTAACATTTTTGCCATTTATTTTTATTAACATAACCGAGCTGGAAAACAAAGCCCCCGGATCTTTTATGACTCTGAGAACCTGCGGTTCAATACCCATTCGTAGAGAGGAATAATTAATATCTTTATAAACACCAATAATTTGATAATTTTTTAGTTTTTGGTAGCCAAATTTAACATTAAGGTTTAAAGGATCATCAAGCCCAAGAGATTTTGCAAGAGTTTCATTTATTATCATTGCATTAACCGAATCAGACCTGATTTCATTAGAAAAATCTCTTCCATTAATAATCTTTATATTAAGTGTTTTTAAAAAATCGAAATCAACTTTAGGAAGCAATACATCAATTTCATCTGCTTCAGAATATCCTTCCCATTGAAAGCAACCACTACACCTATTACTATTATTTGCCCACAAATAATCAGAGGCACTTACCGAGAAAATATTGGGGTCTTTCAGTAACTCATTTTTAATATAATAATAATTTTCCGCAAGGTTTTCCTTAAAATACAGATATACAACATTTTCTTTATCAAAACCCAAATCTTTATTTCTTAAAAAATTGATTTGTTTATAAATTAATACCGAACAAATAATTAAAATCGAAGCAATAATAAATTGTAAAACCACTAATATTTTTCGAAATATTGACCCGCCTTTTTTCGATGAATAAATATTTTTTAAAACTTTTATCGGGCTGAATGACGACATTATGAAAGCAGGGTAAATTCCGGCAAGAAAACTTGTTGTAAAAAGTATTATAACTAATCCTATCAGAAAATCAGGAGAAGAATAATTGATTATTAAGTTTTTTTCGGTCAAAATATTGAATGAGGGCCTTAAAAGTTCAACTAAAATTAAGGCAAATATTAATGAAATTATAGTAACAAGAAATGATTCACCCAGAAATTGAGTAATCAAATTTCTTCGATTCGCCCCACTAACTTTTCTTATCGCTACTTCACGCGATCTGCGTTCGCTCCTTGCGGTACTCAAATTGATATAATTAAAGCAAGCAATTATAAGAATAACAGCAGCGATAATTGAAAAAGTCGTTACATATCGTTTATCTCCTGTAATATAAAAATCTCGCCAGCTACCATGAAATCCATCCAAATGTAATTTTTTAAATTCCTGCAACTTAAAAGAAACTCCATCTTTTACTTGCCCGCAATTATTATCTAATGCCAATTGAGTCATTTTTGCGGCCAAAGTATCAGGCACAACATTTTCATCAAGTTGAACAAACATGGTGTACATAAAACGCCCCCAACCTAAATAATAATTAATATCCTGAAGTAATCCTATCGGAATAACATATTTAAATTGAAGAGTTGAATTATCAGGTACTTTTTCAATCACTCCACTAACTATCAATTGTCTTTGCTTCTTGCCTACAATTAATGTTTTTCCAATAGGGTTTTCGTTTCCGAATATTTTTTTCGCAACGTCCTCATCCAAAACTATACTGTATGGGTTTTTTAAGGCATCATTTTTATTTCCATATAAAAAATTAAAATTAAAAAAGTTAAAAAAAGAACTGTCGGCAAATAATCCATTGTCTTGATAATATCCTTCATCACCATACTTAATAAAATATTCGCCTGCACTTTCAAAAAAAGTAAGCTTTTTAATATCAGGTAGCGTACCTATGGAATTTATTCCCAAAGCTGCCGGAATTCCATCAAATCCTTCGGTCATATATTTTGTACCGTAGCTCATCACTCTATACATCTTATCTCTGTTAGAATGAAATTTATCAAAATTAAGTTCATTTTGCACCCATAGCATTATTAGCAAACATGACGCCATTCCAATTGATAATCCGAGAATATTAATAAAAGAAAAAACTTTGTTTCTCAATATAGTTCTAAAAGTAATTTTTAAATAGTTAATTATCATAGTTTCGTATTATTCATTTTGAGTTAAACATTTTTTTTAACTTTATTGAATGTCCAATACCTATGCCACAATCATTATACATTGTAATACCGATAATTATAAATTAAGTTAAAGAACAGTTTGTTGGATTTTCCTACAGTAGTGTTTAATTTTCCCACATTTTTTTTCATACCTTTGGCATCCAAATATAAATGATTAAATTCTCACTAAAGTTAAAATTATTATGGAGAATCAAAACAAAAGAATTTTAATTGTGGATGACAATGAAGAATTACTTAAAGCATTAAAATTATTTTTAAACCCACATTTTAAATATATTATAACTGAAAAAAATCCTAATATTATCCCAAAAAGAATAACTGAAAACTTTGATGTAATATTACTTGATATGAATTTTTCAGCAGGTATCAATAACGGAAATGAGGGTTTCTACTGGTTGAATCGAATTTTGAGCCACGACCCAATGGCTTGCGTTGTTTTTATTACTGCTTTCAGTGATGTCGAATTGGCGGTTCAAGCTATGAAAAAAGGGGCAACCGATTTTATCCAGAAATCGTGGGATGAAAGCAAAATTCTATCCACTATTTTATCGGCTTATAAAATAAGGCAATCAAAATTAAAAATTACGCAACTAAAGAATCAACAAAAACATTTAAGCGAAAACATAAGTCATGAATATCCCTTAATAAAAGGTGATTCGGAAAAAATGAACGAGGTTTACAAAATAATTGAAAAAGTATCTTCATCAGATGCCAATATTCTTATTCAAGGTGAAAACGGAACTGGAAAAGAAGTTATTGCTCGTGAAATTCATCGGCAATCGAATAGGAAAAAAGAGATTTTTCTCTCCGTTGATTTAGGTGCAATTAGCGAAAATTTATTTGAAAGTGAATTGTTTGGACATGTTAAAGGAGCATTTACCGATGCAAAAAACGACAGGATTGGAAGATTTGAATTAGCAATGGGAGGAACTTTATTTTTAGATGAAATTGGAAATTTGCCTTTTTCATTGCAATCAAAATTATTATCGGCTATCCAAAATAATGAAATTACAAGAGTGGGCTCAACTCAATCCATTCCAATTGATTTCCGGTTAATATGTGCAAGTAATAAAAACCTCTATCAAATGATTGAGAATTTGGAATTCAGAGAAGATTTATTGTATAGAATCAATACAATAAGCATTGATTTGCCTCCGCTTCGAGATCGAAAGAAAGATATTTCTGCTCTTGCTGATTATTTTTTAAAACTTTATAGTGAAAAATATAATAAAGAAAAAATGAGTTTCAGTAATTCAGCAATTAGCAAACTCATGCAACATTATTGGCATGGTAACATACGCGAACTACAACATAGTATCGAAAAAGCTGTAATTATGAGTGATGGGAATAAATTAAACCCGCTTGATTTTTTCTTAAACAAATCATCTCAAATTAATTACAAAACTCCTGATATTTTTAATTTAGCCGAAAATGAAAAAAAACTTATCAAAAAAGCAATTGAACAATGTAAAGGTAACCTAAGCCTTACATCTAAAACACTTGGAATAAACCGATCTACTTTATATGATAAAATTAAAAAATATGAAATTTAGCAGATTTAATATTATCATTATTGTTCAAATCCTACTTATAGGAGTAACTACCGGTATGTTTGCCTGGACTTTTTCAATGAAATACATGCTTATTACACAGTATTCACTTTTAACACTATGGTTTATACAATTATTTATTCTAATTAAATACATAAACAAAATCACTCGTGACCTGGAAAAATTTCTGCAAAGTATAAAATATAAAGACACAACCTTCAAGTTTTCAAACGAAAAGAAAGGGCATTTTAAAGAAATACACAAAAGATTTGATGAAATAATACAAGCCTTTGGAGATGTTAGAATTGAAAAAGAGCACGACAGCTACTTATTTAAATCTACAATTGAGCACATGAAAACCGGAATTATCGCTTTTGATGAACAAGGGAAAGTGGAATTATTTAATAGATCAGCAATAGAATTACTCGGTATAAAAACATTAGTTAACATACGATCATTAAATACTGTGCAAGAAAAACTCCCTTTGCTTCTTGAAAAGCTTAATTTAAACCAATCCGAACTAATTCAAATAAATACACAAAATGGATTAATAAAAATAAGTTTGAATGCTACTTTGATAAAAATTGGTGAGAAAAAATTGAAACTGGTTTCGTTGCAAAATATTACAAATGAACTTGAACAAGAAGAAATGGATGCGTGGCAAAAGTTAATTAAAATTATCACGCATGAAATTTTTAACTCAGTAAGCCCGATAACATTAATGTCGTCGGGATTGATCAATCAGTTTGAGAAAAACGGAAAAGCCATTCTTGCTGAGGACATGGATAATGATAAAATTTCAAATTCACTTAGCGGGCTTAAAGTTATTCAAAACCGTAGCAAAAGCCTCTCAGCTTTTGTTGAAGAATATAGCTCCTCTATGCAAATTCCTGCTCCAAAATTTGAATTATATAAAGTTAAGTCATTGTTTGAAGGCTTATCAGTACTTTTTAATGAAGAGTTTACAAGTAAAAAAATTCAATTTCGCTATTACTGCAATGAAGAAGATTGTCTGATGTGCGACCAAAAACTAATTGAGCAAATTTTGATAAATCTAATCAATAACGCTATTCATTTTAGAGATAAAATGAGAAAATCCATAATTGAACTCAAGTTTAAAAAAAACAATCAAAACAAAAATATTATAGTTACAGATAACGGAAAAGGAATCAAACCTGAAATTATTTCTCAAATATTTATTCCATTTTTTTCAACCAAAGACAGGGGGACGGGAATCGGCTTGAGTTTATCACGGCAGATTATGCGTTTGCATAAAGGAAAAATATTTGTCCATTCAAAACCAGATATTGAAACAAGTTTTGTATTGGAATTTTAGGATGTTTTTCCAATTAAAAGCAAAAAACCTTTTATGGCCTTCAATAGAATTTCATTTCAATGTATTACGAATCAAAACATGGATAAAAAGGAACAAATATTCGTTATAAATATTTTCTGCTTTTCTAAACTGAATTAATAAAAACACGTTTCCACAACCGGCTGCCAAAACTTTAAATATTCATCATCGGAACCTGCCAGACAAACATCCTCGAAAACACATGAATCATGCTTCTCAAATTCAATGACTGCCAATAAACTGCAAGGTGATTTTTCACATTTTCCGCTTCGGCATAAAGCTATTTCGTTGCAACAACTTCTGCCTAAAGGCCAGAAAAGATCGTTCATTTTTAA
>CAZBSL010000165.1:0-6696 GCA_964494265.1 uncultured Bacteroidales bacterium | reverse complement strand
CATCTTTAAAGAAATGCAAAGTATCATTAATTGTACTCACCGGAACTTCATGGCTTTGTGCATATCCAGCATCAAGGGCAATACCAAGGGTTTGTTTCTTATTAATGTAAGGTGTCTCATAATAAACAGCATATCTTTGCTCATAACCAAATCGTAACAAGAATTTTAAAGTCTCATTTCTGCCCCTAAAATTCTCCTGAACAAGATATAAACCATAGTTTAATTTGGAAAAATCGCCGTCTTTTAACCATGAATTAAAATTTCTGTCAGCAAATTCAAAAACAGGAAATGGCCATAAATACCATCTTTCAATTACATTAATTTTAATGTTAAGTAAGTGTTTCTCAATGACATTTGTATCAATTGTTATAAAATTAAATAAAGAAGTATTGAATATATTTTCTTGGCTCTCTTTCAGCAATTTGGAAATATTACTTTTTAAAATAGTATCGCCTTTATGAAATTGAAGTTCACGGGTAATGATATAATGTTTTGTTTTTTTATTACCACTAATATCTATTTTATTTATTATAAAATAGTCTGTATTAATCAATGTATCAAATGAAATTAATGAATCATTTTCAAAATAATTGACACTTGGATCTGGTGTGATTGAAAATATTTTGGTTGAAATAAATAAAAAAAGAAAAACAAAAAATAACTTCATCTATACATTTAAATACCTCATTAAAGAATCGTATCTATCTTTTAAATTATCGAAATTCTCAGACTCCGAAAATGATGATTTAATAGAGTAATTATATCTTGTAAAGGTTTGTAAAACATCGTTAATATCAATTTTATTAATTTTAATAGTAACCTCAAGTCTTGTAGAATCAGGATTTGAGGTAACGAACAAACTTAATATTTTAGCATTATTCGATTCAACTATTTGGGCAATTTGAGCTAATAAATAATCTCGATTGCTGATTTCAAGCACTATAACTCCTCCCGGAATTTCAATTGAACAAACAGTTGAAAAGGCATAAATCAAATTGTCTAAAGTGATTGATCCCAAATAATGGTTTTTTAAATCAAGGACAGGAATCAGCGAAAGTTTAAGAGATGAAGCCAATTTTACAATTTCAAATATATGTTGATCTTCCATACAATGAGAAACCAACTCTGCCAATGAAAGTGAATGATTTCCAATTGGTCCATCTATCATATCCTGATTAACAATATCGGCATATGAAATCAATCCCAAGAATTCAATATTATTAACTATCGGTAAATGTGAAACTTTGTATTCGTCCATCAATTCAATTGCAAATGAAGCTTTATCAGAAGTTTTTAATGGTGTGATGGCATTATTAATAATTTCTTTTGCGGTCATTTGTGAAAAAATATTTTATTGTAAAGTTCAGTAATTCAAGAAACTTTTATTATTTTCAATAAATTAATATAAAATTCTCATCCTCAAAAATAATTATTTTGAAAGAGCAAAGATATTATAAAATCTTTGGCTAAATAATTAATCCCATTCTTTTTCATCGAAGTATTCATCATTAAAAATGCTTAAATAATTATTATAGCGTGATTGTTTTATTTCTCCATTTTTTAAAGCTTCTAAAACCGCACAACCCGGTTCATGGATATGTGTACAATTATTAAAACGACAATTCATCATTATTTTTCTCATCTCCGGAAAACGTTCTGAAACTTCTGTATTTTTGAAATTGAGCAAACCAAATTCTTTAACTCCTGGTGTATCAATAAGAAAACCACCAAAAGATAATTGGTACATTTCGGTAAAAGTTGTTGCATGCTGACCTTTTTCATGGTAAGCGGAGATTTCTTTAGTTTTTAAATTTAATCTGGGTTCAATTTTATTTATTATTGCGGACTTACCAACTCCCGAATGGCCGGCAAAAAGATTGATTTTATCCTTGAGTAATTCTTTGAGTTTTTCAATATGATAATTTTCATAAACTGAAACACCTAGGCATTTATAACCTGCAGTTTCATAAGTGTTAACAATTTCTTCATGTTGAAGCTTAAGTTTGTCATCATAAATATCCAACTTATTAAAAACAATAATTGCCGGAATATGATAAGCTTCAGCAGTAACGAGAAATCTATCAATAAATCCGGTTGAAGTTCTTGGCTTTGCAAGGCTTACAACCAATAAAACCTGATCAATATTCGCTGCAATAATATGCGATATTTTGGAAAGATTTGTGGCACGTCGAATAATATAATTATGTCTGTCATGAATTCTTGTAATCAATCCAATTCGTTTGTCAGGCAAATATTTGAAATCTACCTTGTCTCCTACTGCTACAGGGTTGGTTGTTTTGATCCCTTTAATCCTAAAATTGCCTTTTAGTTTGCATTCTGTTTTGGTACCATCATTTTTAAGTACAAGGTACCAACTTCCCGTTGATTTTATTACTAATCCTTCCAAAAGCAAAAATATTAAAATACTATTTAAAATTATAATGCTTTTTTATGTCTTTCTTAATATCCCAAATACATTTCAACCCACTTTTGAAGGTTACAAAATCACCGGGCTTTATTAAGAATTTTCCTTCGGAAGTTTCAACCTCTACTTCTCCTTCCAAAATCAAGCATTCTTCATCAGTATCATATTGCCAGTCAAATTTTGAGATTTCTTTTTCCCAGATGGGCCAAGAAGATATACCCATTTTTTCAATCTCATTTTTAGGCAATTTCTTAATAATAACTTTTGACATATTTATTAATGTTAATAAAAATTAAAAAAAATATTGATTAAAATTACAAACATTTATTATATTTGACCAAAAAAACGACAATAATTATGAATTTTGTACATTATTTAGCAATTTTTCTTGCACCCTTAATCTCAATCATATTTTATTTATTTTTAAGATACAAATATCCTGGTGGAAACTTTTCACTTGTTATAAAATCTTTTCTATTTGGAATACTTTGTGTGTCATTGGTTTTAATTGCTGAAAGTATAGCCAGAAATTACGGTTGGGATGATATTAAAAACCTAAGAAGGATTGCATTTTATTCTTTAGTAATAATGGGATTTTCTGCTGAGTTTGGAAAATTTATAATTTTAAGATATTTTGTTTTACCTAAGGAGATTTGTAAGGGCCCAACCGATGGAATCATTTACTCTGTAATAATTTCATTGGGATATATTTGTATTTGGAATATTTTATACTTATTTGATATAATTGATCTTAAATTTGATGTTTTATACGCTTTTATAATTATTCCGGCAAATATTGTTTTTGCCGTCATAATGGGTTTCTTTGTTGGGTTGGGAAAAGCAAGAAAAAACCGTTTTATTGACTCAATGACAGGTCTTTTTGCTGCTGTTTTTTTTCATGGTATTTTTAATTTTTGTTACCTCACATCTGATTATCTTCTATTAATTATAGTTTCAATCGGAATATCAATTATAGCAATAGCCTTAGCATTAAAATCCTTAAATATAAGACCTGACAAAACAATCATTTAACAAAGTCGATAAATTTTACCGGGAAGACTGATAATAATCCCTTCGAATTCCATATTCAGCAAGGCTGCTGCTACTTTGCTCATACTTAGCTCGGAAGCAAATCGTAAAGTATCAATATCTATTTCATTTTTTTCTTTTAAAATATTATATACTATTTTCTCCTCTTTTGATAATTTTACGAATAGTTTTCTTTGCTTTGGAATTGAAACTTGAGCTTCATTTTCCCATCCCATTATATATTTTATATCATCTGCAGATTGTATAAGTGCTGCCCTATTTGTTTTTATCAAATTATTGCATCCTTCAGATAATTTCTCACCAAGATTTCCCGGAACTGCAAAAACATCTCTATTATATGAATTGGCAATATTTGCAGTAATTAATGCACCTCCCTTTTTGCCTGATTCAATAACGATTACGGCATCAGATAAACCCGCCACAATACGGTTTCGCTTTGGAAAATTTTCTCTGTCAGGTTTTGATTTACTCATAAATTCGGTAAGTAGTCCGCCGTTTGTTAGAAGTTCTTTTGATAAATTTTTATTTTGTTGAGGATAAATAGTATCCAAACCATGACCTAAAACTGCTATAGTTTTCAAACCGTTTTTCAGAGAAGCCTTATGTGCACAAGTATCAATTCCATAGGCTAAGCCGCTGACAACAAGAACATTCATTGGGTGCAAATCTTTTATAATTTCCTCGCAAACACTTCTTCCATAAATACTTGAATTTCTTGTTCCGACAATGCTGATAATTTTTTCGGAATTCAAGTTTGCATTACCTTTATAATAAAGCAAAATCGGGCTATCAACACAATGAGATAAACGCATTGGATAATTATCATCAAGGTAAAAAAGAGGGGTAATCTTATATTTCTCAATAAATTTCAATTCTTCTTCAGCTCTTAATAATATCTTTGAATCATTAATTGAATTAACTACAGATTGCCCAATCCCAGGTATTTTCAGTAAATTTTGCTTGTTTTCTTTAAAAACTGCTTCAACTCCTCCACAATATGCAACCAGTTTTTTACCGTTTACATCGCCGACGCCACGGATAAGCGTCAAACCTATTTTATAAAGCAACAATTCTTTGGATTTTAAAATTATACTCAAAAATACACTATTTATTAATATTTTTGTAAAAAGAATTACATTTTTTGAAACTGAAAAAAAATATTTTGATTTGCCCGCTTGATTGGGGCTTAGGCCATGCCACTCGTTGTGTGCCTTTGATTAATGAGTTTATTTCTCAAAATGCAAATGTAATTATTGCTACTGATGGGCCGGCTTTTGCTTTTTTGAAAGACGCTTTTCCAAAATTAGAGTTTATAAACTTCCGCGGATATAATATTCGTTATCCGAAAAACGGGAGAATGTCTCTGAAAATGACAATATTGCTACCAAAATTATTTTTCAGAATTATAATGGAGCATTTTCAAGTGAAAAGAATTATTAAAAATTATCATATTGATTTGCTCATATCTGATAATAGATTCGGATTATGGAATAAGAACATTCCAAGCGTTTATATCACTCACCAAATCATGATTAAAACATCCAAATATTTGCATTTTTTTGAAGGGTTTCTTTTTAGAATTAGCAATTTAATTATTAAGAAATATCATAAATGTTGGATTCCTGATTTTGAAGGAAGTGAGAATTTATCAGGTGATCTTTCGCATAAATACCCCGTTCCTCCAAATTCAGAATTTATCGGACCTCTTTCGCGTTTTACCCTTTCCGTCGACCACCAAGAAGATATTGAATACAAATATGATGTTCTTGCAATTATTTCAGGCCCGGAACCTCAAAGAACAATTTTTGAAAATATTTTGCTTGTGCAATTAAAATCTTCCAATCAAAAAGCAGTAGTAGTTAGAGGAATTACAAATTTCTCGGAACACTATGAGCTAAGAAAGAATTGTGATGTTTTCACCCATCTTCCAACAGAACAATTGCAGAAATACATTCTTAAGTCAAAAATGATTATTTGTCGGCCAGGTTATTCAAGTATAATGGATATTTCAGCATTAGGCAAAAAAGCAATTTTTATCCCAACCCCGGGCCAAACCGAACAAGAATATCTTGCTGAATACCTATTTAAGAAAAAATATTTCTTTTTCTCAAAACAAATTGATTTTAATTTAAAGGATGCTCTCGAAAAATCAAAAGATTTTAGTGGCTTAAGATTGTCAAATAAACCGGAGAATATTCAAAAAACCATTCAAAAAATTTTAGAAATGAGAATTTAGATTTTAGAATTACAAATTAAAACTCTAATTCATTACTTTTGCGAAAAAAAATAAATGCTGACCTTTTACATTACATGGAATGTCGATCCTGAGATATTTCATATTGGAATTTTGTCAATCAGATGGTATGGAGTACTTTTTGCTTTATCATTTGCTATTGGTTATATTATAATAACACAGTTTTTCAAAAAAGAAAATATTCCCTTAAAACTTGTAGATGAACTAACTACTTACATGGTTATTGGAACCATAATTGGTGCCAGATTGGGTCATTGTCTTTTTTATGAGCCCGAATGGTATTTAAGCCATCCTATTGAAATATTAAAAGTTTGGGAAGGCGGGCTTGCAAGCCATGGAGCAGCCATCGGCATATTACTCTCAATTTTTATATTTTCTATAAAGATTAAAAGAAATTTTCTTTGGTTGATGGATAGAGTAGTAATTCCAGTTGCTTTAGCGGGATTTTTTATCAGAACCGGTAATTTAATTAACTCTGAAATTATTGGTAAACCCAGCGATTTATCTTGGGCTTTTCTTTTTATAAATGCATCAAATCCTCAGCTTTCAATAGATCCACGGCATCCGACTCAAATTTATGAAGCACTCTCTTATTTGTTGATATTCTTTTTCTTATTATTTTATTATTATAAGAAAAACGGTTCACCAAAAGAAGGTAAAATATTCGGGATGTTCATGGTTTTAGTTTTTGGAGTTCGTATTCTTATCGAATTTTTGAAAGAACCTCAAGTGGGTTTTGAAAATACAATGTTATTAAATATGGGACAGCTATTAAGTATTCCCTTTATTCTCCTGGGCTTAATTCTTATATTTCGGAAAGGAAAACCTCAAAAAATCCAAATGTAATTGTTGCCGGAAACAGGATGCAAGATACAGGATTGGGTTTTGTAAAACAAACCACTATGGATTTTCAATCCATAGTTTTAACAAAGCAAGGAATGAAATTCCTTTTAAATATAATTGAATA
>CAZBSL010000164.1:0-6717 GCA_964494265.1 uncultured Bacteroidales bacterium | reverse complement strand
ATATTGTTAAACTAAAACAATTCAACAATATAGCAATTTAACACTTTTTTTAATAATTAAAAATTTCTTCAAGCGTCAATTCCTTGACAGTTCCAAGTTTTTTCAATGTCTTCATATCAACATTATCTCTGTTACCAAGAATTAGGAATGAGTAGTTTTTATCTTTGATATATTCGTCGAAGAAACTACTGAATGTATTAATATCAGCATTTTTAACATATTTATAAACATCTTTTCTGATATCATAATCAATTCCACGGTCGAGATTTCGCAAATGAGTCCAGAAAATATTTGCTTTAGTGATTCTTTCGGTTTCAATTTTTGCTAGAATAGCTTCACGAGCAGCATTAAATTGAACACTCGCATCTGGCATATTCGACATAAGATCAAGCATTGCATCTGTAGCAATTTTAATTTTGTCGGCCTGAGTTCCAACAAAAGTGTAAATGTAGTTTGATTGATAGGTTTTTGATGGAACCGAGAAGGATGCAAAAGCAGTATAAGCTAAAGCTTTGGCTTCACGAATTTCCTGGAAAACTATTGATGACAAACCACTTCCGTAATACTCACCAAATAAACGGGCAGGAGGAATCAAGTTTTTATTGAAAAGGTTTCCTTTAGAAATAGTAAAAATATTAGCCTGAACCATATCATAATTCACAAAATAAACTTTGTTTTCGGTTGTTTCCTGTTCAACATATTTTACAGGTTTGGTGCAGTTTTTCAATTCAGTAGGAACATTATGATGTTTTTTCAAACTTGCTGAAATGTTTTCCATTGAATTTGGGCCATAATAGAAAATTTTGTGCTTAAAAGTATATAAACCTTTTAATACATCAATTAAATGTTCAGGCTTAATCTTTTTAAGCTCCTCTTCGGGTAATATATTTGTGAAAGCTGATTTTGCTCCATATTTACCATAGTTGAAAAGCCCTCCCCAAAGAATAGAGTTTTTATTTAATTTAGCGTTAGATCGTTCTTTTAAAATACCTTCAACATAATCATCGTAAGCTTTTTGATCGGGTTTTACGTTTGCTAAAACATGCTCCAATAATTCCACACCTTTTTCAAATGATTTTTCAAGTCCTGAAATGTAAACGTATGAACGGTCGTTTCCTGTACTTACTCCCATTTCAAGCCCAAGTTTAAAGAATTCCTGTTGTAATTCAGCGGGAGAATATTTATTGGTTCCAAGGTAGGGAAGATAGTTAACAGCGATAGGTAATTCAATGTCATTATTTTTACCCATATCAATAATATAATTCAACTGAAATAATTCATTTGTATTATTTTTAATATAATTAAAATTCACATCAGGGCTTAGGTTTTCAGCTGAAATTTCTTTTTTGAAATCAACAAAAACAGGCTTTAAGCTCTCGGTTTCTTCTGCAAGAAAATCTGTATAGAATTCCGATTGAGCTTCTCTATTTATATCAATAGAAGTAATTTGTGGTTTTTCAATTTTAACTGCAGTTGTATCTTCTCCAACTTTTTTATAAACAATAGCATAGTTATCTTTATAATGCTCGTTAGCAAATTTCACAAGATCTTCTTTGGATATTTTTTCAAGTTCATCGATAAATTTAACCTGATCAATCCAATCAACCTGATTGATAAAAGCACTCATAAAACCAAAAGTTCTATAATTTCCTTCCTGTTGTCTTAACTCCGAAAGTCTCAAATCATTAATTACAGCTTCAATCAACCAATTATCGAATTCACCATTTTTTACTTTTTCGATTTCAGCAAGCAAAAGGTCTCTCACCTCATCCAATGACTGCCCCTCACGAGGGTTTCCATAAAAAATATGCATTCCGTAATCAATCATAAAGTTGGAGTATGAACCTGCTCCGAGTACTTTTTGTTCTTGAACAAGATCGAGATCAATCAAACCTGCCTGGCTATTACTTAAAATATTATCAATCAAGGAAACATATTTTTCATCGGGAGTGTTAACGCCATCAAAACGGAAACCAAAAGTAACATATTCTGCATCAGGGCCATAAACATCTTTTATAACAGGTTTAGTAATTGGGTCTTCAACAGGTAAGTCGCGTTTTGGAATGTTTGGATTTGCTTTTTTCTCACCCCAATATTCATCAATTAATTTTATTGTTTCCTCAAAGTCCAAATCACCGGCCATACACATTGCCATATTATTCGGTACATAATAAGTATTCCAGTAATTATGAATGTTTATCATGGAAGGATTTTTAATATGCTCGGGCCTGCCTAAAACAGTTTGTGTTCCATAGGGATGTTTTTGGAATAATCCGCTCATTAAAGCTTTATTAACTTTTGAACGGTCCATATCCTGATACATATTAAATTCTTCGTAAACAGTTTCTAATTCGGTATGGAAAAGACGCAGAACCAAAGTTCCGAAACGTTCGCTTTCAAGTTTTAACCATTTTTCCATCTGGTTGGTAGGAATGTCATTCATATAAACTGTTAATTCATTTGAAGTTCCGGCATTCGTACCTTTTGCACCTATAGAAGAAACCAATTTGTCATATTCATTAGCGACAACGAAACTTGCAGCAATTCCGCTAAGGCTGTCAATCTTAGCATAAATGACTTTTTTCTTTTCAGGGTCATCGGTTTCTAAGTGTTGCTCATAAAGATCGGAAATTTTCTCAAGATATATCTTCTCATTTTCCCAATCCATTGTTGCAATTTCATCGGAGCCTTTAAACATCATGTGCTCGAGATAATGTGCCAGGCCTGTTGTTTCAGGTGGATCAAAAGTCGATCCAGCCCTTACAGCGATCAGAGTTTGAACTCTTGGGGCATCTTTGTTAACTGATAAATACACCTTCAAACCATTATCAAGTGTATAAATCCGTGCTTTTAGCGGATCATTCTTTACAGTTTCGTAAGTGTATCCGTTTTCGTCCTTTTGAGTTTTTACTTCGTATTTATTGGTTGTACATGAAACAATAAATAATACTGAAAAAACAAAAGCAATAAATTTGAATTTTTTCATTTTGAGTGGATTTTAATTATTAAAAAGAATTATTATTTATAAAGTGTTCTTAAATAGACACATGTTAGTAATTATCTTTTGGTTTTTTGAAGAAAAAATATATATGCACATTGAGTATTATGTTAGTACATTATTTCTAATTTCTGCAACACAAAATCGTTTCCGAAAATAGATAAAAATTAAATACAAGCAATATTTTTTTCTAAAATATATTTTGTGATACTTATAAGTATGATAAAACCAATGATAACAGTATGTTGTAGGTTCAATTATAATTCCTTAAACCTCGTTCTGAAGAATTTCTTCATCATCCTGAACAAAAAGTGTATCAGAATTTATTTTATTTAGCTCCTGAATAAGACTGTCTTTTAGTAATTTATATTCGGAAAGATTAGTGGAATCTACAGGCTTTGCAGGAGGTGATTTAAGTTTTAAGGGATTGATTGCCTTACCATTCCTAAATACTCGAAAATCTAAATGCGGACCTGTGGCCAAGCCGGTTTTCCCAACATAACCGATTACATCTCCTTGTTTTACGCGAGCTCCTTTTTTCATTCCTTTGGCATACTTTGATAAGTGCATATAGGAAGTTGTATAGGTTCCATTATGCTTTATTTTAAGATAATTACCTCCACCCCGTTTTTGGTAAGCTTTTTTGATAACAACACCATCGCCAATAGTTAGAACGGGTGTTCCTGTGGCAGCAGCATAATCAACACCATGATGAGGTCGCCTGATTTTTAAAATTGGATGCAAGCGGCTGTGCGAATATCCTGAGCTAATACGTTTATACCGTAAAGGTGCTTTCAAAAATGTGCGCATCAAGCTGTTGGATTCTTCATCGAAATAATCGCCAATACTATCCTGAATATAATAAAATGCAAAATAATCATTACCCGAATGGTTTATATTCGCAGCCTGAATATTTCCTAATCCTATATATTTATTATCAACATATAAGGCTTCGTAAATTGCATTATAAGTATCCCCTTTTTGAATTCCGAAAAAATCAATAGTCCATGCGAAAACCTCCGATAATTCATTTGCCAGGCTTGGATCACAACTATTGTCAATCATTGCATTCCAAAATGAGTTTACAATAGTTCCTTTGGTTTTTTCAATTCGTGTTTCAATTTCCTTTTCACCGGAATAAATACAAATAGAGTCGGTTAAATCATAAACAATATATTTTGAAGGAGATTTTTCATAAACGAAATATAAAAGTTTGTTTATAGAATCGTTAGAACAAATAATTGAGTAGTTATTGCCACGCCGGATTTTTCTTACATCGAAGACAGGTTTTGAGGCTCTCGCAATTTTATCAATTGTAGCGTAATCAACATTGTATTTTAATAAAATATCTGACAGAAATTGATTTCTTCTAACTTTTTCTTTGATAATTATCAAGGAATCAATTATAATTCCGTATTCAAATTCATGCTCGGGTTCAACAATTTCGACAAGCTCAATATTTTCTACTTGATAATTATTTTTATTAAAAACATTTGAAACAATTATAATTATAAAGGCTGAAATTATTAATACAAATATTTCTATAACATTTTTTCTATCCATTAATTTATTATTGAACTTTCAATATTTAATGATGATTCAAGATATTTTTAAGTAACGAGAAACTAAAGCATGTATTATTAAATCAATAATTTCACTCAAAAAAATTTCCTCAGAAATTATTTGTTTTCTTCGGCAATTTTAAATCCAGCCCTAAAAGCATCAATATTAACTTTTATAATTTCTTCGCCTTTCTTTTTAAAAATTGAAGAAATAGCTTCTTCTAACTTAGAAATTTCAATATCGAGAAAAGGTGCGGCTGCACCAAGTATTACAATATTTGCTGATCGGGGTGAGCCTAATTCCTTAGCAATTTTATCGGCATCTAATGAAATCTTTTTTGGTAAAGAGTTAATTTTGTCAAGAATTACTTTTTCGTCAGGATAATTCGGAATGTTAATAAAGGGGTTCGTATTGGTTATTAACCATCCATCAACCGATAACATAGGAAGATACCTCAAAGATTCCATAGGTTCGACCGAAATAATCAGATCAGCTTTTCCTTTTGGAATCAGGTCGGAATGAACAGGTTTTGACGATAAGCGTAAATGCGATTGAACATCGCCGCCTCTTTGGCTCATTCCGTGAACTTCTGCTTGTTTCAAATGCAGATCAGATGCAATTGCTGCAATTCCAATTGTAGCAGCTATCGAAAGTATTCCCTGTCCGCCAACACCTGCAAGAATTATATCTTTTTTCATGATTTGTTTTTTAATCAGTGGAATTCAAATCTTAAATAATTTTTGACACTCTAAACTTTTAATACACTTTTTAGTGCTTTTTAATATCTGTAATGATCGGCTTTGTAAGGGCCGTTTATAGGAATACCAATATAATCAGCTTGTTCTTGCGTCATTTTTGTAAGTTTAACCCCAACATGTTCGAGATGCATACGAGCAACTTCTTCATCTAATTTTTTTGGTAAGCGATAAACATCAATTTTATAATCGTTTCTCCATAATTCAATTTGAGCCAAAGTTTGGTTTGTAAACGAATTACTCATAACAAACGAAGGATGGCCGGTTGCACAACCGAGATTAACTAATCTTCCTTCGGCAAGCAGAAAAATTGAATTGCCATCGGGGAAAGTATATTTGTCAACCTGAGGTTTAATGTTTTCTTTAATAATTCCTGGATAGTTTTCGAGTTTATCAACCTGTATTTCATTATCAAAATGTCCAATATTACAAACAATTGACTGATCTTTCATTTTTCGCATGTGCTCAATTGTAAGAACATCTTTGTTACCGGTAGTTGTAACAAAAATATTTCCTTCTCCTAAAGCGTCTTCAATAGTCTCAACTTTAAAACCTTCCATTGAAGCTTGTAAAGCACAAATCGGATCAATTTCAGTAATCTTCACTCTCGCACCATAAGATTTCATAGATTTTGCACAACCTTTTCCGACGTCGCCATAACCAAGAACGACAATAACTTTTCCGGCAAGCATTACGTCCGTTGCCCGTTTAATTCCATCAGCAAGCGATTCGCGACAACCGTAAAGATTATCGAATTTTGATTTAGTAACCGAATCGTTGACATTGATTGCGGGGAAAAGTAGTTTCCCTTCTTCCTGCATTTGATATAAACGATGAACACCTGTGGTTGTTTCCTCCGAAACACCTTTCATTTCTTTAACGGCTCTATGCCATCTGGTTTTATCTTCAACATAAGATTCCTTTAGTTGATCATTCAAAGCTTTAAACTCGGCATTTGTATGAATTTCTTTCAGTAAATCAGGGTTTTCTTCTGCTTGATATCCTCTTATCAACATCAATGTTGCATCGCCACCGTCATCAACAATTAAATTTGGCCCTTTACCGTTTTCAAATGATAAGGCCTGTTTTGTACACCACCAATATTCATCCAAAGTTTCACCTTTCCATGCAAATACGGGGACTCCGGTTTTTGCAATTGCGGCAGCAGCATGGTCTTGGGTTGAGAAAATATTACAACTTGCCCATCTGACATTTGCACCAAGTTCGACAAGAGTTTCAATTAATACGGCTGTTTGAATAGTCATATGAAGTGAGCCTGTGATTCGTGCCCCTTTTAAAGGCTTTTCATTTGAGTATTTTTTTCTGATTGTCATTAAACCGGGCATTTCTTTCTCGGCAATTTTCATTTCTTTCCTACCAAATTCGGCAAGAGAAATATCG
>CAZBSL010000163.1:3520-6726 GCA_964494265.1 uncultured Bacteroidales bacterium | reverse complement strand
TGATATTTATATATTTCATTTGTTAAAATATTATTAAATAATATTGAATATTATTGATGGCAAAACACTTATCCTTCCATCAAGACTTTCAACCTGAATATTACCAAAAATCAAAATGTCCCCATTTTCGGTATTTTCAAAAATTGTTTTTGATTGCTTATCAAATATATCTCCTGAATTTATATGAATTTCAAAGGAGTTCAAATCCTTGCTCTTACGAATTCTTTTTATTTCGAAGTCTTTTATTTTAAAAATATTATCATTTCCGAGAGTTTCTCCTAAACTAAGCCCTTCATGGTTTATTAGTTCATTCTTAGATATTTCCCCGCTTTTCTTTTCACCAAAACGAGCCAAAGGCAAAGGAATATCTTTAACCTGATACTTTTTTACGGCTAATAATTTTTCCGATTCCCCATCCAAGCCGTAAACACTTATTACTGCCAATCCTTTCGACTTGAATTTTATTTTGCACTCCGAATTTTCATATTTTAGTTCACCCCGATTAGTCTTGATTCTCAAATTATTTCCTGAATATTTTTCATGATAAATTTTAATAACATTCTCTATTCCTGTGTATAAAACATTTTGATCAGTCGATTCAATTATTGGTTTTATTTCCTCAACCTGTACAAACTTTTCAATAATGCGGTTTTCAACAAAAATTATGAACTTATAATTTCCTTTTTCATAAGGAAAGAATCTTCCAATTCCTTCTTCACTGATTTTAAGGGAATCCAAACGACTTCCTTTTTTAACAAAAGCATTTATTTTTGAAAAATCTTTCACCGGAAGCGTAATTCCAATCTCAATTTCATCACCTAATTTATAAAAATCTTTGGAAGTAATAACTACATCTTGATTTGCCAAAACATTGTCGGGGAAAAGTGTATCCAGGCTTCCGATAAGAATTTCCTTTAATAGCTCCCCTGAATTCAGATTTTTCTCTTTCATTAAATTATTAATATATGATTCGAGAACCATATTATCGGCCTTCTTAAGATCATCTTCAAATTTCGACATTAATGCAATAGCACCTGAAACAGGCATTTTATTAAAATAATATTTTTCCCATTTAATCCACTTACCTGTCGAAGAAACTATATATGATCCATTATCAATTAATGAATCAACTTTTAAAAATGTTTGATGATCGACCAAAGGCCTAATTAATTTTTCATGCAATGTGATAAAATGTCTGATCGAATCGGCAAGTTTTTCCTCAATGAGAAGTTGATGAGTATAGGAATAATTTTTCCCGTCGTTCAGATAGTCGAATTCATTATTCCCTCCACATATTTCTATTAACCTTTTTTTATACTCCTCAATTTCATTTATAATTTCATCTGAAGATTTTTCAACAACCTTAAGATTATTTAAATAAGACATGGAGTCAGAATAATTTTTTATCAAATAATTAAACATTATATGGTTGAAATTATCATATTCCGTTGTTGAGAAATCTTCAACTGCTTCTTCATAATCATTATTAATACTTTTAAAAATATCAATAAAATCGGCTGGGATATATAAAAAAGCCATTACTATAAAGATTATATACAAAAGGTTTACGACCCTGTTTCGTAATATTCTACTTGTACCTTTTTGTTGACCTTCATCAAACATAATGCTTTCTTATAGATAATTTAAAAAATACTCTTTTTCATTTGACATTAAAAATAATGGGAGATAGAAATATCTCCTCTCCCTTATAATTTTCAGCAAGGATGTTGTTAAAAACATATATATCACCAAAAGATGCTTTATCAATAATTTCTTTAGTACCAGCATTAAAGAAAGCTCCTGTGTTTTTGTTAACTTCAAAACTTTTTTTATTAATCCTCTCAACTACAAATTCTTTTATAGCAAGATTCATATCTGAGGCCATTTCAGATTCAATATTGATGTTTTTTTGAAGTTTAATAAGTTTTGAAGAAATTAATCCGCCTTCTCGTCCATAAATTGAAGCTCTGATTTCAGGCAAATTTTTTACAATAAATTTCTTCCTTGATAAAAGTTTTCTCTCGGCATTTTCAATTCCATACACTTTAAGTTCAACCATTCCCGATTTATTCACTCTAACATAATATTTTGACTGCTTTTTAATTACCTGTCCATCATCAATTTCAACGAGAAGATTTTCCGGGTCAAAACTGCTGTGTTGAATATTGATTCTATTATTAAGCCCGACAAATAATTCAGGAGTCCTTAGAATTTCAAGAATCGGGCGAAATTTCAATACCTCGATTTCTTTCTGCTCGATTATACTATTCTCAAAAAGAACATTGATTTTATATTTACCTTCTTTATAAGGGTAAAACCTGATATTTCCGGCATTATCGATTTTTAGTGGTTTCTTATTGCCAGCAGATTCGATATTTGCTTTAAGCTTTGAAAAATCCTTTTCACTCAAAATATTATCTGAATTAATTGCCAATACAATTTCTTCACCGAGATAAAACTTCTTTAATCTTTCAAAATTATCGATTATTGAGTTTCTTATGGCAGCAACACTTATCGAGTCAGATTTTATTAACTCTTTAATATATGACTCGATTAAAATGTTATCGGTTTTTCTAATGTCATTTTGCATTTTTGAAAGAATCATTATCGCGGCACTCATCGGGATTTCATCAAAATAATAGTTTTCCCATGATTTAATTACTCCCTCTGAAGAAATAAAATTACCCGTATATAATAGAGAATCAATTTTTTGATTAGATTCACTATTTAGCATGGGCTTTATTGTGTTCTTATATTTATTTATAAGATTAAAAATAGTGTCGGATAATTTACCCCTGATAAATAATTTTTCGGAAGATTGGTAGTCCCGACTGTTTTTCAAAAAATCATCCTCATTATAACCTCCCATTTTATTTATTAAAAATTGTTTTATTGTCTCAATTTCATTAATGGTTGCATTAGAACGATCATTAGCCAATTTCGAATTTCTAATAAATTGATTGCTTAGAGAGGCATTTCCAATTTTTGAAGCAATTGCTTCTAATACCAATGAATTATATTCAAAACTTTTTGTGTTTTCTTTTTCATGGAGGTCATAAGAAAAATCCATTTCTTTCATAACATCAATAAAATCAGCAGGAATATACAAAAATGCCAAAACAATATAAATCAAATACATAAGATTTACAACCTTTTGGCGTAATATTCTACTTGTACCTTTCTGTTGATTATCCTCGTTCATAATG
>CAZBSL010000163.1:2001-3420 GCA_964494265.1 uncultured Bacteroidales bacterium | reverse complement strand
CTTACGAGCTTTGACATTTCATCATAAAATTCATTTACTTTGGACATTTTTGTTTTCAAAGCACTTAATTCAGATTCATAACTTTCTGAAGTGTCTTCAATTCGTGACATATACGTTGAAATTCTTTGTACGGATTTTGTTAATTCATCAGTAACTTCTTCCATTTTCTTCATGTTTTTTTCAAGAGCTTCAACAGATTTTATTATCGAATCGGTATTTTTATGATATTGATTAATGTTTTCGTTTAAATCAAATCTTGTTTCATTAAATTCTTTAGAATCCTTTCTTAACTCAGGAAAAACATTTTCCCATTTATAGGATTTTCCGCCTGATTTCCATTGAAATGCAGAAATGCTAAAAACAATAGCTTCGGTTGTAAGTCCAATAATGAAAATCTCATTAGCATAATCCCAACCTAAGAATTTAAACATAGCAGCAACCAGAATTACCGCTGCTCCTCCACCATAAACAAAATTTATATAGTCAAACTTTGGCTTATCGTTTTCCATTGAAATATTTTTTTTCTTAAATAGCTTCATTTTAAAATTGTTTAATTTAGCATATTACAATCTATTTTTATCAAAACACTTAGTATGTAACTTCTACTTCGGCGGTTTGAATTATTCTTCCTTTATGTAAAATTTGAGGTTTGATAATTTTTGTGATAATTTGCTCAACAGCTTTTTCCTTTTTTGATAAAACAAAATTGGCAGTCAAATTCATATCCTTTTTATATATTAAGCCGATTAAGTCGGAAATTTCATAGTCAGTATCGTTAAATTCTTTTTCAACATTCAAAACAACTTTCAGCAAATCATCTCTGCCCGGTGTGTTTTCAGGTATATAAACGAGTTTCCCTCTCATTCTGATAATTTCATCTGCCAAATTAATTGCCACCGAATGATCCGATCTTTTCGTTTTAGGCTTATTCAATATCTTTGGGGTTTCGACACTTGAAACATTCCCGCTAATACTATTTTGTTGTTTACCAAACGGCAAAGCATTAACGACCTCACTTAACAAAAACATTTTCTTAGTCTGATTGTTTTGTTCAGTCAATTCATTTCTGACCTGATTCATTTTCTCAACAAAATTCCTTCTGGTTTCATTTAGTTGAATTTCGACGAGTTGAGATCGATTTCTAAATTTCTTTTTGATGAAGATAAAAATAAATATTATTGAAAATATTATCAGAACTATGGAAACCCATACTATAAAATCTTGATATTTAATAATTTTACTGACGGGTGAAATTTGAGTTATTGTTTTTTGTTGATTTGCTAAAGAATCAATCCTTTTATCATAAGTTTGAACAAATTCGCTAAGTTTATTATTTGTTTGGTTTATACTAATTTTTAAACTGTCGAATTTCAGTTTTTCAATAGCAAGGTAATCGTCAAATTGAGTTTTTTCAGAGTA
>CAZBSL010000163.1:0-1901 GCA_964494265.1 uncultured Bacteroidales bacterium | reverse complement strand
ATTGAAGCAAAAATCACAAAGCTTAACAAAATTTTTTTTGTCATTTTTCCTGAATTTTAATATTAAATATTTTCAGAAAATAAAAATAGTAAATACTTTTTAATCTTGAATTTATTTTTTTTATTTTTTATTTTTAAGCACTTGAGTACTTTTTAATATTTTTTTTGGAATATCGGAATTTTCATAATATCCCGAAAAAAGATCAGCATTAATTCCTTTCGCATAAGTAGCAACAGGAATCCCTGTATGTGAAAAAGTTGTCCATCCTACTCCTGCTTTATTATCAAAAATTTTGATGGTAGTTACTGCAAGAGGTGATTCGCCCCCATAAAGAATATCGTATCTTTCATTTTCTTTTATAAAGCTATCATAAAGAGCTTTATTAAGCATATCCATTTCTTTTGCCGAGAGCGAAAGCCGTAGAGTTTCGGTAAGGACATCATTATTGGAGTTATTAATTTTTGAGAGGCTGTCAAATAAATTTTCGGGTAAGTAAATCAGTCCGAAATGCTCGTTTATTAATGGCAAAAGATGTTCGATGCTTGCATCTTGAATTGTATGACTGCTGATGTATTTATTTATTTTATCAGAAAACTCTTCATAAGAAATATTTTGATATTTCAAAAGATTGTAATAAACCGAATAATGGGTTCCCGACCATCCTACCGACATACCTCCGGTTTCATGATCGGCAGTTACGATAATCAAAGTTTCGTCGGGATGGGAATTATAAAATTCCATAGCTTCTCCGATTGCTTCATTAAAAGCAAGTGTTTCGGTGATAGTAGTTGCTGCGTCATTTGAATGGCATGCCCAGTCGATTTTGCCTCCTTCAACCATCATAAAAAACCCATCTTCGTTGTCCAATAATTCAATTCCTTTTCTTGTGAAATCGGCAAGCGAAATACATCCCTGCCTGTGGTCAATAACATAAGGGATTGATTCGCCGGAGGAAAGAACAGGATTTATTGCTATCATTCTTCCATCTTCCTTTTTCCAATTCCTGAAAGTTTCTTCATCATTAACGATATTGAAACGATTTTCCCTAAAAATTTCATAAATATGTTCAAGATTGATTATTGAATCGGAATAAATTTTTATGCCACCTCCTCCGAAATAATCAATATTACTTTCGGCCATTTCGATAGCAATTTCATTATAACTGTTTCTTGAAGGCTGATGGGCATAGAAAACCGCAGGGGTGGCATGATTAAGTGAAACATTACTGACAATTCCAATTTTCCAATCTTTTTCTTTCAATTTATCGGCAATTGATTTCAACTTTATTGTCTTTGTTGAATCCATTCCAATTACTCCTGTCATTGTTTTTTGTCCGCATGCAAGTGCTGTCCCGGCTGCCCCCGAATCGGTTATATATGAATCGACACATTTTGTAGAAGCTAATCCGCAAACCGGAAAATCGGTAAAAAACAAAGAAGTATCGGTTTTATAAATTGATTTTAAATAAATATCGGAAATAATTGCCTGGGAAACACCCATTCCATCACCAATAAAAAGGAAAATATATTTCGCTTTCTTTTTTTCTGAATCTGTTTGTCCGTGAACAACTGAAAAAGAAAAATAGTTTGTTAATATGAATAATATTAAAAAGCTTTTAAAAAATAGCTTTGTCTTTGTGATTGTTATTTGTTTCATTTGTTTTAAAATTGAATCATATAAGGCATATAAGAAAATATAAGGGAAAATGGAAGAACAGTATTAATCATTTTTTGTGTTTAAATTTTAACGCAAAGACGCGAGGACGCAGAGAAGTTCTTTTAATCTCAAATTCTTAGTATTATTTATAATAATTGACACAGGCTTGCAAAAGTACTAAAAAAGTACAACCACAGATAATTCATAGTTTAGAATTCAGGCTTGCTCAATGCTAATAATTTTAT
>CAZBSL010000162.1:4983-6730 GCA_964494265.1 uncultured Bacteroidales bacterium | reverse complement strand
CACAGAGGCCTGATCTTGGTTAAATGTGTTTTTTTGCCAGAAATATTCGATACTCCCAAAGGCCATTCTTTAGTGCTTGATATTGATAATATCCCGACTGATAATGAGTTTTTGAAAACCTTGAAGCATTATGAGTCAAATTGTATAAGATATTAGGAATCATACCAAAAACATAAGCATAAAATAATCTTTTGGCCGATCGGTAAATATTTTTTGTAATATTTAGATTTTCTATAACTTCAAATCCATTTTCAACTAAAGCCGACGAAAAAGTACTTAGAGCCATGAAATCGTTAACAGCCCATTTGTTTCCCCAATTTTTTATAAGTGATTTTTCGTCTATTTCTCCATCTTTTGTCAAAAAATAATCACACAAAATTAATTTTCCTCCGGGCTTCAAAACTCTGAAAGCTTCTTTAATAAATGCCTTTTTTGGATTTGCATGACAAACACTTTCACAGGCCCAAACAACATCAAATGAATTGTCTTCAAAATTTGTTTTAGTATAATCCTGAATTTCAAATTTGACTAAGTCTTTCAAATTTGATTTTTGTAATTCATTATTTGCAATTATTAGTTGCTTCTTACTCAAAGTAATTCCGTTTACTTTACATCCAAAATTATTTGCCAAATAAAAGGCTGCCCCTCCTACTCCACAACCGGCATCTAAAACATATTGATTGCCTTTTATGCCTGCAACCTCAGCCATTTTTTTATTTACATTTTTTAAGGCTTCACTAAATGACTTAGTGTCATCAAACCATAATCCCGAATGAATTGCCAAAACTTCAGTTAATTTCCACCAATTTTTATAATGATTTATGGTTTGATCATAATAATCTGATACATCATTGGTGGTAAACATAATACAAACTATAAAAAATAATTAACAAATTATTTCGACACCTTTATTACTTGTTTTGGTTTTATAAACCTTAACAAAATGAGGGTTATCAGCAAAAGCTTTGTCCATTATTTGAGCAATTTCATCAATATTATTATCATTGCAAAGTGCAAAAACCGAAGAGCCGCCGCCGCTAACATTGCAACCGTAAGCCCCGGCTTTTAATACATTTTCTTTAACAAAATTATATTCGGGTATTGCTGCTGACCTCACCGGCTCGGCTATATAATCAACGCTAACGGCTTTACCGAATTCTTCGATATCTTTGGTATGAATTGCATGAATCACTCTCGAACATCTTGCCATTTGTTCTTTCAATTTTTCCTGGCCAATTTCATATGTAATAAACCCGCGTGTAGTTCGCTGGCTTTTACGAATTGCAGCCAGGGCAATAGGAAAATCAGGTAGGTCAAGTTTCAGAACATCAATAGGGTTATATGATTTCACTAAAACAAAACCTCCGAGCAATGCTGCTGCAACATTATCTGCATGAGGCGATCCACCCGAAGCAACTTCACCCATTCGTGCCAGGTCGATCATTTCATTAGTTGAAAGTTTCAAATCCAATAATTCATTTAAGCCGAAAATACACCCGGCAGCCGATGCTCCGGTAGTTCCCATGCCACCTCCGGATTTCATGTTTTTTATAATGCGAATGTGTATTCCTTGTTTGATATTAAATTTGTTAACTAATGTCAAGGCTGCCAATCCGGCTGTATTATCATTAATATCGGTTGGTATATTTTGCGTATCGTTAACAATTTCAATTGTGATTTTATTTGAATTATTCAACTCAATTTCTATTTCGTCGTAAGGCATTTGCAATGCCATTGCAAAAATATC
>CAZBSL010000162.1:1634-4883 GCA_964494265.1 uncultured Bacteroidales bacterium | reverse complement strand
AATTTAAGGATTTTTGTTTTTTGTTCGCTTAGAGGAGTTAACGGAAGCCTCACTCCGCCTGCAGCTTGTCCTGAAAGATTCAAAGCCATTTTTGCTGCCATCGGATTTGTTTCAAAGCGTAAGGCCTCAAAAAGACGATAGTAATTATCGTGAATTTCTCTTGCTTTAGTAATTTCTCCCTCGAGAGAAAAATCCACCATCTTTTTCATTATTTCGGGAACAATGTTTCCTGCAACCGTGAACGTTCCGCTTCCACCTGAAGCAACAAACGGAAAAGCAGTTGTGTCTTTTCCTGTGAAAACTTCAAAATCGTCATCTTTTGTTAAATAAACAACCTTAGCCAAATGGTCTAATTGCTTGTTTCCGTCTTTAATTCCAATTATATTAGGATGTTTAGCAAGCTTTGCAGTAATTTCGGGAGTCAATTCAACGCCGGTTCTTCCTTTTGCATTATGCAAAATTAAAGGAAGTTGGGAATAATCGGCAAGTTTTTCGTAAAATTCAATTAAACCGTCAGGCTTAGGAAGAACAAAAAACGGTGAAAAAACCGAAATATAATCTGCCCCGCAATCGGCAAATAGTCTTACTCTTTCTCTCGCTTTCCATAAACTCATCGCACAAGTATCGGGCACAATTTTAGCCTTACCCTTTGCATTTTCAACAACTATTTCCAAAACCCGCTTCACCTCAAAATCGGTCATCAATGTGTTTTCACCTGTAACACCTAATGGCGCAATCCCATGGATACCTGATTCTACTTGTTTTATTACATTTTGTTTTAAACCTTCTTCATCAAGAGTTTGATCTTCGTTGAAAGGAGTTATTAACAATGTGTATGCTCCCTTTTGCATTTTCATAATTGTATTTTTTTTACTATTAAATTTTATTTAAAATCATTATAAATTGCTGCAAAGGTCGAGATAAATTAAATTACTTTCAAGGGGAAAAAATAATATTTTTAAAATAAGTTTTTAAATAAAGGTAATAAAGTGATTATTTTATTAAAAAAAATATTGCCAAAAACTAATATTTAGTTAAATTTTTATACATTTTTAAAGTTGAACTTTAAAAATGTATAGAAACATATATCTTTGTACAATGATTAAAAAAACATTAATCTATATTTGTTCCGGCTGCGAAATTGGAAAATCCATTGATATTGATTTATTAAAAGAAATTTCGGAAAAAGAATTTCAGATCACTTGTTTTCAACATCACCCAAACCTTTGCTCAAGAAACGGGGTAGAAACAATAAAAAAAGATATTGAAGATACTACTTCAGAAGCAATTATAATTGCAGCTTGTTCGCCTCGACAAAACACTAAAACATTTTCATTTGATGAAAAAATCATTGTCGAACGCCTAAATTTCAGAGAACAACTTGCCTGGTCGCATGAGGCTAATGACGAAGACACCCAAATGCTTGCCGAAGATATTCTTAGAATGGGAGTTGCAAAAGTTAATTCAATAATGAAACCTTCTCCTTATCTTATTAAAGAATTTTGTGCTGATATTTTGGTAGTTGGTGGCGGGATAACTGGAATTACTGCGGCTATTGAAGCAGCAAAAACAGGCTATAATGTTTTTCTTATTGAAAAAGAGAACGAACTTGGAGGATACTCGGCAAAGCTGCATAAACAAATTCCTTTTCGTTATCCTTATAAAAATATTGAAGAACCCCTTGTTTTTGAAAAGATAAAGGAAGTCGAAAATCATTCAAAAATTAAAGTTTTTAAATCAACTGAAATTAAAGAAATTAGTGGGCAACCAGGTGAATTTTCAATAGAATTAAACGTAAATGGAAATGAAAAATCTGTAAAAGTAGGATCTATTGTGATGGCGACCGGATGGAAACCTTATGATGCGGCCAAACTTACTGAATTTGGATACGAAAAGTTCAGGAATGTAATTACAAACCTTGAAATGGAAAGCCTGGCTAAAAAAGGTAAAATACTAAAACCTTCAGATGGCAAGGAAGTCAAAAGTGCTTTATTTATTCAGTGTGCCGGCTCACGCGATCAGAAACATTTGCCCTACTGCTCAAACTATTGTTGTGGAACAGCCCTGAAACAAATTAAATATCTTCGTGAGGCAAATATTGATTCAAATGCTTTTATTGTTTATAAAGACATCAGAACCCAAGGGCATTACGAAAACTTCTACAAAGAAATTCAAAACGATAACAGAGTTTTTTTCACTAAGGGCGATGTGAAATCTATTTCTGAAAATGGAGAAAAACTATTAATCACAATTGATAATTCTCTACTCAACGAAGAAATACAATTGGAAGTTGATCTTGTTGTACTTGCATTAGGTATGATACCGGCTAATTCCGATGAATTAAACTTAAATTACAGAATGGGAAAAGGTTTGCCCTCGTTAAAATATGATTTCCCCGATTCTCATTTTATTTGTTTTCCCTATGAAACCCGCCGAACAGGAATTTATGCTGCCGGAGCTTTACGTTCGCCGATGGATATTACGGCAAGCATTGAGGATGCCTGCGGAGCAACAATGAAGGCAATACAATGTGTTGAAGCAACCAAACGCGGGGAGTCTGTCCATCCTCGTTCAGGCGATCGCTCCTATCCCGAACTTTATCTTGAAAGATGTACCGACTGCAAACGCTGTACGGAAGAATGTCCTTTCGGGGCTTATGATGAAACAGAAAAAGGAACCCCGCTTCCAAATCCATCTCGCTGCCGTCGTTGCGGCATTTGTCTCGGTGCCTGCCCTGAACGAATAATCAATTTCAGCGATTTCTCTATCAATAGCGTTTCCTCAATGATTAAAGCTGTGAATATTCCAGATGAGTTTGAAGAAAAACCCAGAATACTTGTTTTTGTTTGCGAAAACGATGCCTATCCCGCTTTCGATATGGCCGGATTCAAACGTTTAAACTATAGTTCGTTCGTAAGAATAATTCCGGTAAGATGCATTGGATCGGTAAATAATATCTGGATTTCAGATGCACTTTCGCAAGGTTTCGACGGCATTTTAATGATTGGTTGTAAACCCGGCGATGATTACCAATGTCATTTTATTCACGGAAGCGAGCTAAATGAAAAACGCGGAGAAAATTTCAAGGAAACCCTCGAAAAAATGATGCTCGAACCTGAACGCATAAAAACCGAATTTCTTGAAATAAATGATTACAATAAAATACCTGAAATAATAAACGATTATGTTGAAACTATTGAAGACATCGGGCCGAATCCTTTTAAAGAAATGTAACTTGTGGATGGATAC
>CAZBSL010000162.1:0-1534 GCA_964494265.1 uncultured Bacteroidales bacterium | reverse complement strand
ATTAATTGAACCGGATATAAATTTTATTGAGAAACTTTCAAAAGATAGTGGTGCTCCCTTGAAGCAATGTATGCAATGTGGGGCTTGCTCAGTAATTTGTAAACTTTCGCCCGAAGAGAATCCTTTTCCAAGAAAAGAAATGATATGGGCAGGCTGGGGATTGAAAAACAAACTTTTGGGCGACCCTGATATTTGGCTGTGCCATCAATGTGGTGATTGCACAACTTATTGTCCGCGTGGCGTAAAACCCGGCGATGTGCTTTCTTCTTTACGATTTATGAGCTATTTACACTATTCAAAACCTAAATTTTTAACCTCATTTTTAAGTAAAATCCAAAACCTTCCTTTTGTAATTTTTATACCTGTTATAATAATATTTACAATTATTTATTTTTCAACTGACTTTCAGATCCCATCGGGCGAAATTAATTATTCTAAATTTTTCCCGCATAAACAGCTTAATATTTCATTTTCGATATTAGTATTGTTGACTCTTGTTGGAATTACAATCAGCATTAAAAGTTTTTGGAAAGATTTGAAAAAAAATATGCCTCCAAAAGAAACAAAAAACAAAATTTTCAAAAGTTTTGTAAGTGCATTCATGGAAATATTATCACATAAAAAATTTAAGAAATGTGATAACAACAATTATAGATATTCTGCTCATTTAATGGTTTTCTATGGCTTTATAACTTTATTATTCGTAACTTTTTTCGCCATCATTTCAGTATTGTTTTTCGAATATCCGTTGTCTTTTTTTAATCCTATAAAAATTGCCGGAAACCTTGCAGCTATTTCACTTTTAACAGGACTTTCAATAATGATTTTAAAAAGATTAACCAATAAAGAACTTGCCGGAAATTCAACTTATTTTGATTGGATTTTCTTAATTTCAATCTATTTATTGGTTATCACCGGAGTTTTAGTTGAAATTGCCCGATTCGATAGTTGGAAATTTGCTTACTATATTTATTTTGTCCATTTGGTTTTGGTTTGGATGGTAATTATTTATTTACCATATACAAAATTCGGACATATGATTTATAGAATCACGGCACTCACTTATTGTAAATTTATTGAAAGAGGATAGAAATTAATTATTCATTAACAATAAAATACTTAATTATAAAAAATAAATTAAAATGCAAGATATTATAATCAAACCGATTGGAATCATTTATACTCCGTATAAACTCCCAAAAGACATTCCGATACAAGGCGTTTTCAAAAATAATACTGAAGGTTTTTTAGAGTTAAATAAGGAATATTCTGATGGATTAAAAGACCTCGATGCTTTCAGTCATGCAATTCTGCTTTATTATTTCGATAGATCGGAAAAGGAAAGTTTGATTTCACAGCCATTTCTTGAAGATGAGAAACATGGAATCTTTGCTATCAGAAGCCCACACAGGCCAAATCATATAGGGATATCAATTGTAAAAATCAAAAGTATAACAGAAAACAAAGTTTACTTCACGGAAGTTGATATGCTCGACAAAACACCATTGCTTGATATAAAACCTTTTGTAAAACA
>CAZBSL010000161.1:2249-6753 GCA_964494265.1 uncultured Bacteroidales bacterium | reverse complement strand
TTACTCCATTGCTTGTTTCAACGCTGATGATATAAACACCGGATTGATAAGTTGAAGTATTAATATTTATACTTGAATTATTTACATTATTATCAAACATAACTTGTCCGATAAAGTTTATAATCCTGACACGGCTAATATTAGTATTTGCAACTACGTTTAATACATCGGTTGCAGGATTTGGATAAATTGATATATTAGCTTCAACATCCATATTATCAGATGCACCTTTTGTAATATTTATAACACTAAATTCGCCATCTTCAGCCGGATAAGTGTTTTCGGTATATGCTTCTTCATAATCATCAACCAATGCGTAGGTTGAAGAAACCTGACTTTGTGATTGATTATCCCATACTTTTAGTGCGATATCATTTCCATTAACATAACCTTTTTGGCTTGTTAATGTGCTGAATATCGGCAAACTGTTTTCTAAAGTATTTTCTGAACGAATAACAGTTGAACCAACCATTATATTTCCGTCATAAGCTGCAACTTCATCACCGATATTTAATCCCGAAATATAAATCGTATAAACAGGATCGGCAGCATTTCCACCTTCAAAAGTGAAATGTTTGATAACTTTTTTATGAACAGAACTTTTAGCTGCATCAACCGGAATATTATAAACCAATTCATCGTCGGCAAACATTTTAACAAGGTATCCTTCTCCAGGAGCCAAATCACCAAGTCCGTTAACCCAGTTAGGGCCAATTTTTCTTAGCATTTCACCATTTGAATTTCTGATATAATCCAGATCATCGGTTAAAATTCCTTCAAACGCTACAAGAGCATCAATTGCTTCAAGAGGCAGGTAACTTACAAACTGATAACCTGTGAATAAATCAATAGGTGTTATCGGGTTTAATTCTTCGCCAGTAATTTCTAAAATTTCACCACCAAACATTTTGAATAAATATCCTTCTGTTGTGATCCAGTCGCCGATTCCGTTCACCCAATTAGGACCAATTTTTCTTAAAATAGTACCATTTGAATTTCTTACAAAATCAAGGTTTTCATTAAGAATGTTTTGTAACACAACGAGCATATCGGGATTTTCAACTTCAATTCGTGAAGAAATGAATTGGTAGCCTTCCATTAGTTCGATATTTTGAGTAACATCACCACCCGGAGCTATACCAAAGAAAATAAGATATTGTTCCATTAACTCGTCTTTTGTGGCATCACTATCATCAAGTCCACCGAATTCATAGGAGCAACCGATTGTATTATAACTACCTTCTGCATAAGCAACACCACAACCGTAACTTGGTGATTGGTTTTTGAAAATTAAATCGGCTGGTGCAATTGCAGCAATATGATCGATCCAACTGTTGGCTCCTGAGTAATTATAACTCATACCTTCAGTAAAGGTTCCGGCTTGTCCCAGAATTGTCCCAAGGTCACTACTACCATCAGCTTGCGGATTGATATTAAACATTGAATGCACTGCTGTGGCATTATCATAATACCATGTGTCTCCACCTTCCATATAAAGCATACCTCCATTATTAAGATAGGCGGCAAGAGCTTGTCCTTCTCCGCTTGATAATACATGGTTAGTACTATAAATACCAAGACAAACAAATATTGATGAATAGAGGTTCAGATCGGCAGGTAAAGCAGTAAGTATCTCACTTGAAACCCCAAGATTTGTGATACTGGTTTGCATTTCGGGCCCTGAAGAATGGTCAGGATCAAGGTCAAGGATAAGAACCGGAATTTGTCCGACAACAATAATAAATTCACCTGTTCCGCTAATTCCAAGATCAGCAAACATATTAAAATTAAAATTAGCAATATGTCCGGCAGGTGTACTCATATCGGCAGTAATATTGAAAGTTTGTTGCAATGTTCCGCCTGGTATAATATTGCCGTAATTTTGAGTAGAAGAATTAATTATAATATAAGGATCGGTAATAAGTAATTCTCCTATAACATTATAAGCTTCGGAAGTTCCGGTGTTATTAATATCAATAACAAGGTCAACGGTTTCACCCGGGTCAACTTTGCCATTATTATTTCCGCTAGGATCAAGAATAACAACGTCTCCCAATCCAATAATCGGAGCATGTCCTTCGATTGAGAAGTTGCTTTCCCAGACACTGCTTCCATCAGTTGCACTAACCATAAACAAAACAAAATGTCCGTCAGGAATATCGTTTGCTACATCAAATGCGTAACCGTCAACAACTGTTACAGTACTTTCAGGAGCAATGTTTCCGAAATTTTCAAAACCATCTGTAATAGTAATATAATCATCATCAGTACTGATTGTAACATCAACATTAACAGCTTCATCTAAACCTACATTTTTCATTGTAAGGCTTAAAAGAATTGATTCACCGTAATCCATCATTCCGTTAGCATTACCGCTTGCATCATTAATTTCATAAGAATCTTTCACAATATATGGTCCGTCGAGTGGAATAACAGGAATTTCAGCTTGATATGGAAGGAAATTATTACTTGAAACAGTTACCATTGCCACACCCGGGTCCTGAACAGGGCTATCAAACATAACGGTAACAACTCCGCTTCCGTCAGTAAATCCTATTGCATAAATTGAACCGTCAGCATTGCTGATACAAACTCTTGCGTTCTCAACCGGTCCACTATTACCATTAACGGTAACACTAAACTCAGACAAACCGAGGAATAATTGTGCGTCATGGTTCACAAGTAGTTCAGTAGGTTGAAGTGTCCATGCCTCAATTGATGCATCACCTAACCACAAATATGTTCTAACATTAGATCGTCCTATTGTTCCATGCACATTTAATACGGTTACATTGGCAAAATTTGTTACATAACCAATATTAAAGATTCCTTCTTCGAAAACTGCTTTATACATTTCTTTATCATAATCGTGATTTGGAATAGTATAGGAAGGGATGATAGCACCATTAATTGCAACTGCAGCAACCGGTGATTTCATAAATGATTCGCATAAACAGTTTCCGCTATGAGCGACAATATCCATATTATCGCAGCAAACGTCTGTACAAACGAATAGTCTGTCATTGTTTGTAAACTGATTTACATTAGAAGCTGTGAAATTGCTTCCGTTCCATCCGGTAAATGCTGTTGCACTACCGTGTCCTCTATAATTGAAGTATCCACCGGAATGGGAGTTAACCCAGTTTACAATATCATTATTTGATGCACCTGCACCACCATAACATTGTGTGAAAATGGGGTTTTGTAGTGCATAATTAAAGTTTCTGATTTCTTCTTTACAAGCAGTATATTTGCCGGGATATTCTTGTCCGTGAGCGATTAATAAAACATTTTCAGCCCAATTGGTAGTAGCATCAGGATTTAAATAATAATCCATAGTTTTTTGGATCTGCAATTCCAATTCTCCCATATTATCATAAACAAAACGTCCGATAGCAATATCAGCATAGTGGTCATCAGGTCCATCCATCATAGAGTACCAACTATCTGAATATGATGGATCTTCTCCAGAAGGTGCCCACCAATACATTGGTACATCATTTGAACCTCCGCCATTACCGCCGTTTGGATATGCATCACCAACCATTAAAATATATTCAAGGCCTCCATTATCATATAATTCTGTTACATAATCTTTGAAATTTTGAGGTGTATTAAAGCCTGGTTCCATTGTACGAACCTCAACTTTATATCCTTGTTGGTTTTTCCATTCAGACAAAGGTTGAATTGCGTCAACAGCTTCTGTATTAGTAATAATAAGATATTTAATATCAGTATTATCTCTTGTAGTAACAGTATAACCAAGCGAATTGAAGTTTGAAATTGCTTTTTCATACATATTGTAGAATTTTGGTGTAATTTCTTTACTTCTTGTAAAAAGATTTTCACTGTCGGTTCCGTAGAATTCAATCTCAACTTTAAGGCTTGTAATTACTTCTAATTCTTTTGTTGATGGATTATAAGTAAATGGAGTGAAATGAAAACCAGAAACTTTAACATCTCTCCAAATACCCGGTTTAGAAAGAACTATATTCTCACTGGGGAAAGATTTGTCTGAATTATAAAATTCATTATTAATAACAAATTGTTCGGATTTTCCTCCCTGAACATCAACCGATGGAGTTTGAAACGGATAAATTGTATAATTCGATAATTTTATACTTGTCATTTCAATAATATTAAATCTTGCAAGCTTTTCAGCCGGAATACCAATTACCTCGTTAATCATTGGTAACTGAGGCATTCCAACTTCCTGTTGGGTATTAAGCTCAGAAAGTTCAATTAATTGAAAGTTTGTTCCCTCTTCTGTAACATTAGTTACAAACATACCGGGAACACTGATATCAAGCACTAATTTTGAAGCATCTTGTTGCTCGATTTGAACAACAGGTAGTTGTGGATTGCTGCTTGTGAAATTCACCCAAGACTTTTGTGCAAAAGTGAACATTACAAAACTCATTAGAAAAACTAATGTAAAAGCTGTTTTTTTCATAGTAAAGATTTAAGTTAATAATTAATTTATTTGTTTTAATTTATTTTCTGT
>CAZBSL010000161.1:0-2149 GCA_964494265.1 uncultured Bacteroidales bacterium | reverse complement strand
AATTTATTTTCTGTTTCGTTATTAGAATTTTGTCGAATATTATGGTTTAGTGAGAAATGATCATTTTCTTTGTTTTGATAAAATTTTCATTAGCCGACGAAATTACAATTTTATATTGGTAAATTCCTTGTTTTAAATCCGAACAATTGAATTTAATTTCATGAACACCACTTGTCATATCTTTATTCACCAAAGTAATAACTTTTTCGCCTAATAAATTATAAATATTTAATTCAACATTTGAATTTTCTGTTAAACCAAATTCTATTTCTGCGATTTCTGATACCGGATTAGGATAAACGTTTCCAAGATATGCTTGTGATAAGCCAAAGTCGTTTTCGGTAAGTTTTACATTTGCTATACTATATTCGCCATCGTTTTCAGGGAAAATATTTTCAATATAAGCATCGCCATAAGGATTACTGAAATTAACTTGGGCAGAATAATATTTCTTTTCACTTTCATCCCAAAGTTTAAATGACATTTTATTTCCGGCAGAATACCCATGTCCGGAATTAATAGTGCTGAAAATTGGTAGAGCATTACTATAAATATCATCTGAATTTATTGCTAAAGCTCCAACCAAAACATTTCCATCAAAAGCGGCAATTTCATCACCAATTTCCAGTCCGTTGAAATAAATTGTATAAACAGGATCAGCAGCATTTCCACCGTTAAAAGTGAAATGCTCGGGTTTTGAATAATTTATATTACTTAAAGCTTTTTCGCTTGGTATGTTATAAATTAATTCATCATTAGAATACATTTTTACAAGATAACCTTCGGTAGGATTTGCATTTCCGATTCCGTTAACCCAGTTCGGCCCGATTTTTCTTAACATGCTTCCATTAGAATTTCTGATATAGTCAAGGTTATCGTTGATTATATTCTCGAAAGTTACCATAGCATCAATTGATTCTGCCGGGAAATAACTTATAAATTGGTATCCTGTATATAAAGAAATTGGTGTAAGCGGGTCGATTTCCTCACCGTTCATTTCAAGTGTTTCCGTATCGTTCATTTTGAACAGATAACCTTCGGAGCCTATCCAGTTACCAATACCGTTAACCCAGTTTGGCCCGATTTTTCTTAAAATTGTTCCTTCCGAATTCCTGACAAATTCGAGGTTTTCATTTAAAATGTTCTGCAAAACAATAAGCATATCAGGATTTTCAACTTCAACCCGACTTGAAACAAATTGGTATCCTTGATTTAGGTTTATATTTTGAGTTATTCCGCCCGAGGGCAATAATCCGAAGAAATCAAGATATTTTTCCATTAAATTATCTTTAGTGAAACTGCCGTCATCCAGTCCTCCAAATTCAAATGATGTACCGATTGTTTTGTAATTTCCTTCATCATAAGCAACCCCGCAACCGTAATTAGGAGATTGATTTTCAAAAATTACGACTGCAGGCGAATTTGCACCAATATGGTCTATCCAACTGTTGTCACCCGAATAGCTAAAGTCCATGTCTTCTGTAAATGTTCCACTTTGCCCGTTGATTGTACCGAGGTCGCTCGATCCGTCAGATTCGCCGTCAATATTGAACATAGAATGAACGGCAGTCTGGTCATCGTAATACCAGGTGTCTCCACCTTCCATATAAATTTTGCCTCCGTTAATTAGAAAAGCAGCTAAGGCTTGGCCTTCATCACTACTTAAAACATGATTATCGGAATAGATACCAAGGCAAACAAAAATTGAAGAATAAAGTTCTAAATCATTTGGAATGGAAGTAACATATTCGTAGCCAACACCAAGATTATCTAATGAATTTTTCATTTCAGGCCCTGAAGATGTGTTTTCATCAAGATCAAGGACCAGAACAGGAACTTGTCCGATAATAAGATTGAATTCTCCGAAAGCGGCAATACCTAAGTCGGCGGTAATATCAAAGTCAAATTCAGCTAAATATCCGGTAGGAGTACTGCCTGAAGCTGTAACACTAAATGATTTTTCCATCATTTCACCTCCGAGAATATCGCCATAATTTTGAGAACTTGTATTTATAGTTATATATGATGTATTTACTGATAATTCGCCAAGAATATTATAAGCTTCTGAAGAACCGTTATTTTGAACACTAATCATAATATCGACAGTTTCACCCGGATCAATGCGGCCATCACCTGAAATAATAAATTC
>CAZBSL010000160.1:5166-6780 GCA_964494265.1 uncultured Bacteroidales bacterium | reverse complement strand
CTTTTACCAAGCATATCAGAACCGGTTTTAATTTCAATCCATTTTGGGACGATTTTTGTAAGTTCGTTAAATTCGGATGAGAAAAATGCATCATCATTTTCATTTAAAACCATATTTGCAATTTGTTTTCCGGTATTTATGTAAGGAGTTATAACTTTATCGGCACCTGCACGAATGATTTTCTTTTCCGACATCGGGTCTTCAGCTCTCGAAATTATATTTAAGGTCGGGTTTAGTTCACGGGCAGTCAAAACAAGAAACAAATTATCCGGGTCATTATTCAAAAGTGCCAATAAACCTTTGGCATTTTTAATTTTCGCATCAATTAAAATATTTTCCCTCGAAGCATCACCTTCAATAAATAGATAATTTTCTTTTTGAAGTTCAAGGCATTGTTCATGCGAATGTTCAATAATTACGAAATCAACATCGGCATTTGATAAGTATTCAACTGCTCCTTTTCCAACTCTTCCGAAGCCACAAACAATGTAATGTTCTTTTAATTTTGATATTTTCGATCTCATATTTTTAAGTTTAAAACTAATATTCCAAATACGTTCAAAAAACAATTCCACAACAGCCCTTCCCATAAATGCAAGGCTCACAAAACCAATTAAAATAAGGAATGTTGTAAATCCTCTTCCGGCCGGAGATAAGGGTTTTACTTCTCCGAAACCAACTGTAGTAATAGTTATTATCGACATATAAAAACTCTCCATAAACGAGTAGTTTTCTATTGACATATAACCCACTATTCCAATTATTATGACTAATACTAAAAGTATTATTGCTAAAACTATTCTTTTCTTTGCAGACATCGTAATTATTTTATAAAAAATTGATTACATTACAATATTACAAAATTATTTAGATTTCGATTGAGGGATATTAAAATCCGCATCAATTTTAAATATATGATGAAAAAAATTAAAGATTTTTTTCTTTATTAATCAAATAAAAATTCCGATATTTGCAGCCGGTTTTTAGCAAGAGAAGTAAATAGTTGAAAACATGTAGGATAGGATGGGAATTTATTTTTATAAAAACCGTTGAAAAATTATTAATTACATAAAAAACAAAAAATGCCGGTAAAAATCAGGTTACAAAGAAGAGGGAAAAAAGGGAATCCTTTTTATCACATTATTATTGCAGATGGTCGGGCACCACGAGATGGAAAATTTATAGAAAAAATTGGCACTTATGATCCCGTTAGCAATCCTGCAAAAATTGAATTGGATATGAATAAAGCAATTCAATGGCTTCAAAATGGAGCACAACCAACAGACACAGCACGTTCTATATTATCTGTAAAAGGCGTGATGCTCAAAGATCATCTTTTGAAAGGTGTGAAAAAAGGAGCTTTGACCGAAGAACAAGCTGAAGCTAAATTCCAAACATGGTTAGCTGAAAAGGAGAATAAAATACTCCAAAAGAGGAAAGACCAGGACTTGAAAGTAAAAGATGAAGATAAAAAACGTCTTGAGACTGAAATAAAAATTAAAGAAGATATAGCAGCGAAAATTGCTAAGAAAAAAGCTAAAGAATTAGAAGATATAAGAGCTAAAGAAGGGGATGTTGCTGCTGAGGAATCTATTGCAAAAGAAGAAACTCCTG
>CAZBSL010000160.1:0-5066 GCA_964494265.1 uncultured Bacteroidales bacterium | reverse complement strand
AATATTGGAATTATTAATGATATTCTTGAACTACCCGAACAATCTCTTATGCAAATATTATTTAAAGAAAAAGAGATACTGATTCCAATTGTTGACGAAATTGTAACAAGTGTTGATAGTAACAATAGAAAAGTTTATATTAATGCTCCCGAAGGTTTGATTGATCTTAATTTGTAGATGAAGATTTACAAATTTTGATTTCTAATTTGGTTTCAATTACGTTTTTATATTTATTTTCTTCCCCCATAATAAAAAAATCACAATCTTTGCAAGATGGAAGAAACTATTTTAATACTCGATTTCGGGTCGCAATACACGCAGCTTATAGCCCGAAAAGTCAGGGAGTTGAATGTTTACTGTGAGATTCACCCTTTTAATTCTATTCCCGAAATAAACAAAAACATTAAAGGCATAATTTTATCGGGCAGTCCTTTTTCGGTTAGCGATAATAATTCACCTCGCATCGACTTGCAAAAACTAAGAAATAAAGCACCCTTGCTTGGAGTTTGTTATGGTGCACAATTAATTGCCTTAAATGATGGAGCCAGCATTCTTCCCTCAAAGATCAGGGAATACGGAAGAGCAAAGCTTTCATATATTAAAAGCTCAAATGACCTTATAAAAAGTATTGATATTGGAAGCCAGGTTTGGATGTCTCACGGCGATACAATTATGGATCCTCCCGAAAGTTATGAAATCCTTGCAAGTACTTCTGATGTCAGAGTGGCAGGTTTTCAAATCTCGGGCGAAAATACTTTCGGACTTCAGTTTCATCCTGAAGTTTATCATTCTACCGACGGAATGATTTTATTAAAGAACTTCCTTGTCGATATTTGCAAATGTTCTCAATCGTGGACACCCGATTCCTTTATACAAACTACTGTCGATTGGCTTAAGAAAAAACTTGGTAACGAAAAAGTTGTACTTGGAATATCAGGTGGAGTCGATTCGTCGGTTACGGCTTTTCTTTTAAATAAAGCTATCGGCAAAAACCTTTATTGTATTTTTGTGGATAACGGTTTGCTTCGGAAAAATGAATTTGAAACTGTTTTAGAATCCTATGAAAATCTCGGATTAAATGTTAAGGGTGTAAGGGCCGGTGAGTATTTTATCGATGCTTTAAAAAACGAAAGCGATCCTGAGAAAAAAAGGAAAATTATCGGAAATACTTTTATCAAGGTTTTCGACGACGAAGCCTATAGAATTAAAAATGTAAAATGGCTTGCTCAAGGTACAATCTATCCCGATGTTATTGAATCGAAATCAGTAAAAGGCCCATCGGCTACCATAAAATCACATCACAATGTTGGTGGTTTACCCGATTTTATGAATCTTAAACTTATTGAACCTTTAAATTCTTTATTTAAAGATGAGGTCAGGCGAATTGGAATGGCACTCAATATTAATGAAGATTTGTTGAAACGTCATCCTTTTCCCGGCCCCGGACTCGGGATTAGAATTCTCGGCGATATCAGTTATGAAAAAATAAAAATTCTTCAGGATGCCGATGATATTTACATTAACGGATTGAGGAAGTCGGGTTTATACGACGAAGTTTGGCAAGCCGCAACAATTCTGCTTCCGATAAAATCGGTAGGAGTGATGGGCGATGAACGAACTTATGAATATACAATAGTTCTTAGAGCTGTTGAATCAACCGATGGGATGACAGCCGATTGGTCGCATTTACCCTATAAGTTTTTGTCGGATATCTCAAACGAAATCATTAATAAAGTTAAAGGAGTGAATAGGGTTGTTTACGATATTAGTTCAAAACCTCCCGCAACAATTGAATGGGAATAGACGTTAATTGTTTTTTTCATATATTTGTAAAAATGAAAAAACTTGAAATAATTTTATTAATCCTTGCTTTTAGTATTATTGGTTTTGCTCAAAATCAAAGCCCTATACCTGTAATAAAATCAAATATTACAAAACAATACAATAACAAGGATTATTATCTTCATACGGTTGAAAAAGGCCAGACATTGTTTTCGATATCAAAAGCTTATTCGCAAAGCATTGACAATATTGCACGTGAAAACCCTGGTGCTTTAGACGGACTCAAAATTAAACAAGTTTTGAAAATACCTATTTCAGGTCTATCAAAAAACACAGAGGCTCCAATAATTACACAAACTCCGAGATTTGATCCGAATAATTTTGATTTTATTTATCATGTTTCAAGAGAAAATGAGACAATTGAAGAAATTGCAAATATTTATCTCGTAACCCCTGCAGATATTAAATTTGCTAATCCTAAATTAAGCTCAAATTCTTTTGGCAAAAATGAATACGTAAAAATTCCTGTAATTTCTAAAAAATCAACCCAAAGAAAAGCAAATTTAATAAAACCTAAAATAGGAAATACATCTTCGGCTAAACCAAAAACTTCGCAAAATAGAACTTCTGCAAACAATAATTCAAACAAAACAAAAAGCCCTCAGCTTGTATCGGCCACATCAAATAAAAATAAGCCCGAAGAAAGTATTTTTTCAAAAGACATTCCCCAAAGGCCTACAAATAAGTATTTGTTTCATTCGGTAAAAAAAGGCGAAACTTTATATAGTATTTCTCAATATTACTCAATCCCCGCTGATAGAATCCAAAACGCTAATCCCAATCCGATTGATACATTGAAAATCGGTCAAATAATTCGTATTCCACAAAAATATAACATTGAAAAACCTATTGTAAAAAAACTGATTATTCAGGATGAGAAAAAGGAGGCTGAATATATTGACCATGTAGTTAAAAAGAAAGAAACTCTTTATGGGATAGCGATTAAATATAAAGTTAGCATTGATAGCCTGAAGGCATGGAATCCGGGGCTTAAAACCGCATTAAAAATCGGACAAATTATCAGAATTAAAAAAAAAAAAAAACTGAATGATTTTATTTTGCACAGAGCCCTTAGGAAAGAAAAATTAAGACGGATTGCTCAAAATTACGATATTAATATCTTTAATATATTAGAAATTAATCCCAAACTTGGTAAAACGGTTTTTAAAGGACAAACAATTAAAATTCCGGTCGAACCTGATATTGCTGAAAAAGAAGAAATTATAGAAATAAAACCAAAGGAAACAGAAAAAACCTTTGAGTCAATAAATATTGACAGCCTAAATTGTGCAAATTACTTCATTGACCGTGGAATAATTTATAATGTTGCATTAATGCTTCCTTTTTATTTAGATGATTTAGATCAATTAAATTATCCTGACAGTATCATGGATGAAATTGATTTTGAATCATTGCCTTACGAATATGAAAAGTCTTTTCGTTTCATTCAATTTTATGAAGGCTTTATGATTGCTGTTGACTCACTGAATAAATCAGGAATGCAAATCAATCTTTTTGTTTACGATATTGCTAATGATGCCTATCAAGCTACAGAAATTTTACGAAATCGTGAATTCATGTTCATGGACCTTATTATCGGGCCGGTTTTTAGCAAAAGTTTTACTGTAGTATCCGAATTTGCCCAAAATCACAATATAAAAATTATAAATCCATTTTCGTCGAGAGAAGAAATTTTAGTTCAAAATTCATCAGTTTATAAAATACAATCGTCTGAATACGATCAATATAATAATGCCATTGATTTTGTTATGAATAATTTCCCCGACGATAATATTATGGTGATTCGACAAGCATCATATACTGAGGCTTTGCCATCATCACAGCTTTTTTTCGGTATTTCGGATTTAATTCATGATTCCGTTTATTTCCAGAATTATGAATTATTGAATATTCTTGAGGAGATAAATATAATGGATAGTATTTCATATGTTGACACAATTGATGTTGTTGACCAGGGTACATCTACGTTTGATATTCCTTATACTAATGATTTCACGGTTGAAAATACATGGATTTATCGTGACAGTCTTGAAAACTTGCCTAATGACAGCACTCTTTTTCTAAATTCTGTTAAAGAAATTATTTACAGCAGAGACAGCATTGCAGGCGTTGCAAAAAATGCTTCCGTGTGTCGTGATAATACAATTTTAATTTCAACAAGAAACAATGTTTTTGCAATTAATTTAATTACACAGCTTTATCAAATTACGGATTCTATAAACATTAAAATAATTTGCTTGCCACGATGGGATAAATTTAGCGAACTGGATTCAAAATACCTAATTAAATTAAAATCACATATTTTTTCACAGTATTTTATAGATTATGAAGATAATAATGTGAAAAGATTTGTTCTTGATTTCCGGTCGCAATTCAAAACCGAACCCCAGTCTTATTCTTTCGAAGGATTTGACATTGCATGGTATTTTTTAAATGCACTTAATAGTTACGGTAGGAATTTTCAAGATTGTTTGCCTTATTTTGATATTGATCTTTTGCACACAAAATTTATTTTTGAAAAAACAAGGCAAGGAGGATTTGAAAATAAATATTGGAATATATATAAATATCAGAATTTTAATTTATTTGATGTGAATAAAATAATTTCTGAACCAATATTTGAAAATTTATATTAAGAAGGAATAATATCTACTTTTACATTTCATCTTGTTTTCTAAAAAGCAAATATTTAATATGTTATGAAATTAAAAACTTTATCAAAATCAAATTCCTATTTATTTTGTTTAATAATAGTTTTTGCTTTGTTGTCGGCATGCACAAATAAAAAAACATTGTATTACGAAAATGGCAATAAAAAATCGGAATTTTCATATAAAAATGGAATTTTTGATGGAGAAGCAAAATGGTGGTACGAAAACGGGAAAATCAAAATGCTGGCAAATTATAAAGACAATAAGTTGTATGGTATTACAACGAGATGGAATGAAGTAGGTTATAAAGAAAGTGAAGAAAATTATGAAAATAATCTACAAAACGGAACTTCAATTTATTGGGATAAAAGAGGCAATAAAGCTTCTGAAAAGTTTTTCCGTAATGATACACTTGAGGGTTCATATTTTGCATGGTTTGAAGACGGCCGCTTGAAAGTTGAGGGAAGTTATAAAAACGGGATGTTCGATGGAAGATGGTTATATTATAATCCTGAAGGAAATATTGTAGGAATTGGTGATTTCAAAAACGGA
>CAZBSL010000159.1:0-6797 GCA_964494265.1 uncultured Bacteroidales bacterium | reverse complement strand
CAAACGCCTTGGTGAAAATTTTTGAATTTCTATCGGGTATGCTGCCATCTATTGTATAATAGATTTTTGAGCCTTTTTCATTTGATTTTAGAGAAATCAGTAATTCATCGCCCATCTCATTTTTTTCACAATAAATATTAACAAGAGGAATTTCTTTTTCTTGAAACTTTGGCAAATCAACATATGCAATGTTATAGGGATTTAGGCCTGATGAAAATTGAGGAGTGATCAAAAAATTAAACGACATCGGCAGAGCTTTGATGATGTATTTTTCAAGATATCCCGGGCCGCAAGTAGCTGTTCCTAATCCGTTTTGCAAATAATCTATATTTAAATACGTATAATTCTCAAACTTCAATTCATTTATATGTTTCGCTTCTTCGAGGCTTTTGGTGCTGTAGTTATGCACGCTGAAATTGAACAAAGTATCGGAAGTTATCACCAACGAATTATTGTTTTTGCGTGACAAAACTACCCACCTGACTTCCGATCTGTTTCCATTTTCCTGAGGAACAATGTAATCGAAATGCAAATCCTCAACTTTCATTGAAAATTCACCAATTGTTCCGGCAGAAGAACGGTCGGGATAGGTTTCGAAAGGACCTCGGCCAAACCAGCTTATTTGATTAAAATCTCCGGGAAGCTTCAATTGAAGGCCGACTTTCGGTAAGGTTTTTACGATTTCGTGAGGAAGTACTTGTACATAAACATCAATAATTCCGTTACTGAAAACTGTATATGATTGATAAACATCAAAAACCACCTCATTATTGTGATTTTCTAATGATTTATAAATAAAAACCTTAGCAACACCATCATCCGGTTTTTCAACAAAAATGGAAATCGGAATTTCTTTAAGATTATTCAAACCTGCCTGTTTCCAAAGCCGTTCGCCACTACCATCTGCTTCATCGTTTAAAGTTGGAGCTCTCCAGAAATTTAATTTAATTTCATTATCAAAAATCAAATTATCACCAAAACTAAAATAATCGGGATTACCTGTATTTTTATTAAATCTCAGGGTAAACAAATCTCCATAAATATCAATACTTGTATCATGTTCAGCAATATCTATCGGATAAAGTTCATTGTTATCTGGTTTAAACAATACCTTTTCAGAAGGTATTTTAATTTGTTCGTAAGCAATTTCATGGCCGGCAGGAATTAAGTCTTTTGCCTTTTTTGAACGAACAGAAAAGAAAACAAAATATTCAGCTTTTTTATTATTAAATAATTTTTCGGGAATATCAATTGAAATGATTTTTGATTGTCGGGGTTCAATTTCAAGTCCATCAAATTTCCCTTGCGATATCATTTGATTATTGCTTTTTACGGCATAGTGAATAATATATTCATTAAGATTAGTAAAATCAAAGTTGTTAAATATTTCAAATTCACCATTTTTAAAATCATTCGCTTTGATTTTTACATTTTGATAAACCTTTTTCACTTCCTTAAGATGCGGTTTTGGAATTCTATCGGCTCTGATTAAACCGTTTAGGCAAAAATTACCTGAACTCGGGATAGTATCAGAACCGTAATCGCCACCATAATTCCAGTATTTTGTACCATTATTATCAAATTCGGCCAAACCCTGGTCCACCCAATCCCAAATGCAAGCTCCCTGTAGAATTTTGTATTTTTCAATAGTATTCCAATAATCTTGCAATCCTCCAACGCTATTTCCCATTGCATGAGCATATTCGCACATTATTAATGGCCGAGCGGGATTACTTTTTGCATACTGTTCTAATGATTTTATTGAAGAATACATTGGACAGTAAATATCAGTATTATATTCAAGTAAAGCCCTTTCGTATTGAACCGGACGAGTGTTGTCATTATCTTTTAACCACTTATAGGTTTTTTCAAAATTTATTCCATTTCCGGCTTCATTTCCAAGCGACCATATTATTATGCAAGGATGATTTTTATCGCGCTCAAACATGCGTTGTGTACGGTCAAGGTGAGCTTGCATCCATGTCGGATCTTTTGCAAGGCTTTTCTTTCCATAGCCCATGCCGTGCGATTCAATATTTGCTTCGTCAATTACGTAAAGTCCATAAATATCACAGAGTTCATACCAACGGGGATCATCAGGATAATGACAAGTACGAACAGTATTTATGTTGTTAATTTTCATCAAACGAATATCCTCAAGCATTGATTTTTCGTCAAGAACATGGCCGTTAAATTCGTCATGCTCATGGCGATTTACGCCTTTTATCAAAACAGGTATTCCATTTATACAAAATTGCCCATCAATGATTTCTGAACTTCGAAATCCAATGGAAGTAGAAACGATATCAAAAATTTCACCTTCAATGTTTTCAATGCTGATTATTAATTTATAAAGATTTGGGTTTTCAGCCGACCATTTTTCAATCTCCGGCAAAACAGCATTGAAATCACTTGAAAAAATATGTTTAGATTTCTTTATAGTGATTTTATTTTCTTCATTAAAAATTATTTCTCCTTTGCTATCAAAAACCTGAGCATGAACAAATAGTTTGATTTTTCGTTTCTTTTTTTCACTACTTACAATTTCTACTTCCAAATCAAAAAATCCGTCTGAATAATTGTTTGTAAGAATTGATTTTACTAAAAAGTCGCTAATTGAAATATTATTTTTTGCATATAAAAAAACATCTCTTTCAATCCCGCTTAATCGCCAAAAATCCTGACATTCAAGATAAGAGCCATCACTCCAGCGATAAACTTCAAGAGCAAGTTTGTTTTTCCCTCTTTTCAAATATTTTGTAATATTCCATTCCGAAGGAGTTTTTGAACCCTGAGTATAACCAACTTTTTCGCTATTTATCCAAAGATAAGCCGCTGATTTTACTGCCCCAAAATGTAAGAAAATATTCTTCCCATCCCAGTTTTCTGGAATTGTAAAATCGTAGCGGTAAGAACCTACCGGATTATCAATTTTAATAAATGGCGGTTCCGGGTGTTTATCAAAAGGATAATCTGTATTCACATAGATTGGCGTTCCATAACCCTCAATTTCCCAATTGGATGGAATAGAGATTTCATCCCATGTCGATACATCAAAATTCGGTTTATAAAAGTTAATGGGACGCTCGGATACTTTTGCAGAGTATTTAAATTTCCACTTTCCGTTTAGACTTTTATAAAATTCAGAATTTTTAAAATCTCCTTTTCTTGCCTTTTCAATGTTTGAATAAGGGATAATATTTACATGAGGTTTTTCTTTATTGACATTAAAAATATTTTGATTTTGCCAATCTTCTGTTTGAGCAAAAGTTGAAAAACTCTGAAAAATTAATATTATAATAAGTATGTTTTGATTTCGCATTTTAAATTATTTTGATACAAACAAATATATAACAATATGTGATAATGGAAAAGGGATTCTAATAGAAAACCTATACAAAGCATTACGAACAATGTTTTGGACTGTATTTCAAATAAAAACATTAGAAAAATAGTTTATTTTTTGAGGATAAATATGAAGCATATAAAATTTCCTTTAAGTAAACATTTCAAACCTTGAAAAAACTTCTATTGCCTCATATTCAGCCATTCCAAGTTTATCATATAAAATTGCTGTTTGGTGATTTCTATCTTCTGCTCTTTTCCAGAATTCCCTTGGATCAGTTCCCGGGAATAAAGGCCTGTCTTTTTGAGATTGATGCTTAAAAATTGCCATTCTTTTTCTTGAAACTTCATCAGGGCTGAGAGGTACAGCCATATCAACCTGGTCAATATCCCACTCTTGCCAAGCACCTCTGTAAAGCCATATATTACATGATTTCAACCATTCTTCATTTTTCAACTTATTCAAAGCATAAAGTATAACCTTGAAGCAAACCTGGTGAGTTCCGTGAGGATCACTAAGATCCCCGGCGGCAAATATCTGATGTGGTTTAATTTTTTGAAGGATATTAACAATACATTGAGTATCATCTAAACCAATAGTTTTTTTTCTTACTTTTCCTGTTTCATAAAATGGCATATTCAGAAAATGAATATTTTTCGAAGGAATTTGCACAAATCTACAGGCAGATTTTGCTTCACCTCTCCTAATTATTGATTTAATTTTCTGAACTTTTTCAGTATCAACTTGCATTGGTTTCTTATTCTTAATAAAATTTATAGTATCCCTTATATAGTTTTCTGAAACAGAATCTTTGAGGCCAATTATCTCATTAAAATCCTTGACAAAATCAATATATTTAATTGCATCATCATCAAAAACAGCAATTGACCCTGAGGTTTGATAAACCGTATGAACTTCATGTCCCTGGTCAACTAATCTTGATAAAGTACCCCCCATACTAATCACATCATCGTCAGGATGTGGACTAAAAACCAGTACTTTTTTCGGATAAGGCAATTTCCTTTCTGGCCTTACTCTGTCATCAGCATTAGGCTTACCACCAGGCCAACCTGTAATAGTATGTTGCAAATCATTAAATACTTTTATATTAATATTATAAGCTGATTCAAATTTTGCAAGTAAATCACTTATTCCGAAATCATTATAATCACGATCAGTTAATTTAAGGACAGGTTTATCAATTTTATTGCAAAGCCAAACCACCGCTTTCCGAAGCAGACTTTCATTATCCCAATTACAACTTCTTACTATCCATGGTGTTTTTCGTCTGCAAAGTTCAGCAGCTGAAGCTTCATCAATAATTATCTCGGCATTAGGATGATTTTGAAGGCATGAAGCCGGTATTTTATCATCTATTTTCTCTTCAATAGTTTTTTTCAACACAGAAGCTTTTGATTCGCCCCAAGAAAGAAGTATTATTTTTTTCGCTTTCATGATAGAGGCAAGGCCCATTGTTATTGCTTTTCTTGGTACATTTTCTTCATCAAAAAAATCACTTGCTGCTTCTGTAATTGTAATATTATCAAGGTTTATCAAACGTGTTTTTGAATCTAATGAGGATCCTGGTTCATTAAACCCAATATGCCCGGTTTGTCCAATTCCAAGTAACTGAATATCAACTCCACCAAAATCATCAATCTTTTTATCGTAAGCAACACAATACTTACTAACTTTATTGTATTCAATACTTCCATCTGGAATATTTATATTTCTCCTATCAATATCAATATGATCGAATAAATATTCATTCATAAACCTTGCCCTACTTTGAAGTGTATCTGGTTGCATTGGATAGTATTCATCAATATTAAATGTAATAACATTTTTAAAACTTAAACCTTTGGTTTTGTGTAATCTTACAAGTTCATTATAAACACCAATTTGTGCTGACCCACATGCAAATCCTAGAATTGATTTCTCACCTTTATTGTTATTTTTATTAATTAATTTGGCTATTTCCTTTGCAATTTTCTTAGAAGCTTGTGTTGAATCTTCAAATATTGTTGTTTTTACTCTTTCAAAACGTCTTTCTTGATAATTATCTATCATAACTTTCCAGATTTTTTCTAAATTTATATTTTAAATTAAAATGACTTTTAAAAGTCCTAAATATCATTTCAATATAGTTTCTACCATCATCATAGCTGCCCCAAGAGCACTTGTGTTTTGAATATTTGACTTTATAATATTTTGAGTTGGAAAAAATAACGAAAGATAAGTTGTAAATAATTGATTTTTATTAAATCCTCCTGTAATAAAAATATCTTTCAATTTAGAATTTCTATCAAGAATCATATTTATTGCTTGTGCTACAAAACTTGTTAATTCAAACATAAGTTGATAATAAGCAAGTTCGAAGCTTTTTATTTTATTAAAAGTTTTTAGATTTCCTAAATAATTTTCAGGTATTCCATTTTTAAAGAACTCAAGTTTGTTTTCATTAAATATTTTTTTACAAATATCTTGATTTACTAAAACATTTTTAAATGTATCATCCTTAACTTCAAAGAATTCATTAAATTTTTTCACATTCAAATCATGAACCCAACCAAGCATTTGCATATTTGATTTTACTTGTTTTTTATCAGGGCTCAGAAAGCACAAACAATCATTATTTAACTGATTTATTGTTAATGGATCATTGCTAAAAGGATTCATGCTGAGTATCCAGGTTCCGCTTGAAACCAAAACGAACTCCTGTTTTCGATTTTGTTTTAAGAAAGGAATTAAAGAAGTTGAACTATCGTGCATTCCACTCCCAACGAATACAGGATTTCCATTTAAACTGATTAAGTGATTTTGGGTGTTGGAATCAGGATGTGGAACTGGGATGTTTTCTTCATTCAACCATTTGTGATAATTCATTTGATCGTAATTCCACATTGCGGTGTGAGCACCGACTGAAGTGAAATCGGCGGTAATTTTCCCGGTAAAAGTAAAGCTCAGGTATTGTGGATAATGTAAAATGTTTTTTACGTATTTCCACAATTCCGGTTTGCTGTTTTTAAACCACAAAATTTGTAAACCCGAATTTAACATACCATAAGCCGGAGAAGCAGTTGCTCTGGAAAATTCATTTTTACCATTTTGCTTTTGATAAAATTCTTCAAAATCAATTCCTTTTATCTTTTTTAGATAATTATAAAGTGGCGAAATTCTCTTGCCCTTTTCATCAATATAAATTACTCCGGCACCATGAGTTGAGAAATTAATAGCAGAAATTTTATATCGCCCGCCTTCTTGGATTTCTTCAATTTGAGAATTCATCCATTTTAAAATACTCTCAATATCATCGCAAGGATCGCCGTCATCGTCAGTAATTTCAGTAAATTGTGATTGCGTTTCATATACCAAAGACAAATTCAAATCAAATAATATGAATTTTTTGTTTGTTTTTCCGATATCAAAAATGGCAATTACTTCTTTCATG